>NZ_CEXPNT010000010.1:0-69500 GCF_982709265.1 Candidatus Marivariicella framensis
AGAAGATGGGACTCGAACCCACGACCTCTTGACTGCCAGTCAAGCGCTCTAGCCAGCTGAGCTACATCCCCATTATTAAATTTTCTTCAATTTTTATTTTCGTCTTCAAGAAGATTATAAATTATTTCAAATACTTTCATGTCCCCTTTTAATCTGCCAAGCTCTATTATTGTCGTTTCTATTTTAAAATTAATAACATTCCAAAATTTTAGATCATTTGACAATTTTTCAAAATCTGTTTTAGGACCTCCAATAACAAGTTGACTGTTTGAATTTCCTAGAACAATTTCTCTATAATTAATGTTATCATTGATATATGGTTCAATTCTATCATTATACTGAGCTTCATTATACTCCGCCAGTCCTTTTGACCTCTCAATTTGCCTAACATACTTTTTAAGCATAGTTTTTAATGAGTCATTCTCTACTTTATTTATATAGTCCAGGTCGATAAACTCTTGAGTAATTGGCATTGTATAACTTACCGGCCATGTGGTAGCTAAAGTTCCCAATAGTTTTTTTAAGACAGGAATAGAATCTTTGTTTTTTGATTTGATAATCTCTAATGATCTTGTCATTGAATTTTTGAGATATTGTAATGTTTTTTGGTAACCCTTTTGATAATTAATTGTCTCTTTAAATTCAACTTGAATATCCTTATAGTAATATTTAATCTCAGCTTGTTCGACTCTTTTATTATTCCAATTATCTATAGCTAAGGCAATTAAAATTCCTCCTGTTACTAAAACTATTTCGAAAAGTATATGCTTAAATGAAACTCCTCCTCCTAACCCTTTAGCATTTGTAAGCCTCCTTAAGTTAATCATATTATTATTTAATTAGGTAATTATTCGTAAGCTTGATCCGCTATTTTTAAAGCTTCAGATATAATCTTTAAACCTTCGTCTATTTCATTTTTATTTATACAAAGTGGAGGTGCTATAAAGATATAGCTCCATTTACTAAAAGTATACATTCCTAGTTCAGCAATTTTAGCCTTGACTTTATCCATGACTTTTAAATCCTCCGGCTTAGCATTAAAATGAGCCATTGGCTCTTTATTTTTTCTATTCTTAACTAATTCTATGCACCCTAAAAGCCCAGTATTTCTAAAATCTCCAATGGAAGGGTGTTTGCTTTTTAATAATTCGACTTGCTCTTCCATATAAGCACCCATCTTTTTTGCATTATTAAAAAGATCGTCCTTTTCGTATATACTTATAACCTCTAACGCCGCTGCACATGCTGTTGGGTGAGCAGAGTATGTTAGCCCAAGCATCATAGGATTGTTGTCAAAATGTGATGCAATAGTATCAGTTACTTGTAAGGCTCCAAAAGGTAAATAGCCTGCAGTAATTCCTTTTGCTAAAACCATCATATCGGGAATAACATTATGGTTATTAATCCCAAACCACTGACCAGTTCTTCCAAATCCACTCATCACTTCATCTGAAATCAGTAAGATTCCATGCTTATTACAGACCTCTCTTAGTTTTTTAAAGTATCCTTTTGGTAACTTGAGACATCCCGAAGTTCCTGATTCTCCCTCCATCATAATTGCTGCAAAGTTTTCTGGTCCCTCATATGCTAATATTCTGTCGAGTTGGTCAAAACATTCTTGTTCCCAACCACTTCCCTTGGAACGGTATTCATAAGGTATCTCAAGATGAACAAAGTTTGGGGCTTGATGAGCATCAACTTTTAATCTTCTTGGATCTCCACCAGCTGACATAGCTCCCGTTGTTGAGCCATGATAGGATCGATATCTTGTTAAAATTTTATGCCTTCCTGTATATAGTCTTGCTAGTTTTATAGCATTTTCAATACCCGTAGCTCCACAAACAGTAAAAAAAGATTTATTTAAATTTCCAGGACATATTTCGGCTAGTTTTTTTCCTAATTCGCCCCGAACTCCAGTAATTGCAGATGGAGTAACGTAACTCACTTTTTGCATCTGATTCACAACTGCATTTGTTACTCTTTGATCTCCGTGGCCAATATTAACATTCATTAATCCAGAGGAAAAATCTATGATTTTATTTCCATCATGATCGTATAAATAAATCCCTTTTGCCCTTTCGATGTTTAAAGGCTTAATACCTTTTTGCTTTGACCATGAAAACAGTGTGTAGTCAAGATTATTTTTAAGGATCGTATCCTTTTTATCTAACATAAAAAAAAATTTAAGACTCGTACTTCCACTTACCCCCGACCATCGTTCTCTCAATTGGAATATCTATAATTTCCATTGGATCAACTTTTCTTAGGTCTTTGCCAAGAACAACCAAGTCGGCCAGTTTTCCACTCTCTAAACTCCCCTTTATACTCTCTTCATATGATGCATAAGCCCCATGAATTGTTCCTACTTTAATTGCCTCTTCTACTGATATTTTTTGGGACGGCCCCCATATATTTCCATTGATATCTGTCCTTGTTACGCTAGACTGAATAGCCATCATGGGCTCAAAAGGACCTGGAGGGTAGTCAGAAGTTTGCGTAACTTTTATCCCTGCATCAAGAAAACTACGAACGGCAAACATGTTTTCAAGTCTTTCCTTTCCATATTGTTTCATTTTCTCACCATGAAAATAAACATATGTAGAAAAAGGATTTGGAATAGCGTTTAATTTTTTGATTCTTCTAACTAGATCATCGTTAATTACTGTGCAGTGTTCGAGTCTAAACCTGGGGTCAATTCGAGGGTGTTCTTTTTGAAGTCGTTCATAAATGTTTAGTGTCTTGTCAATTCCAACATCTCCATTTGCATGAACGCCAATTTGCCATCCGTTTGTATGAGCTTTGTGGGCGTACTTATATACTTCTTCCTGCTCCATTACTAGTATTCCATAGTCATTTGGCCTTCCAATATATGGTTTTGATAACCTTGCTGTTCTTTCCGAAATTGAACCATCTATTGTAATTTTCATTCCACCAATCCTAAGCCATTCATCTCCAAAGCCAGTCTTAATTCCTGCATCAATAAACTTATCTATTTCTCTGTAAGAAATCATACTGTAAATCCTCATGGATAATTCATCTGCACTATACGCATCCTGATAAGCTTTTAAAAAAGTTGAAGACCCATAAGCCTCAGTAACAGATGTAACTCCACTTTTTGTCATCATTTTAGTTATCAACCTAACTCCTTCTTGATGATCTTTTTCAGTAAAAGTATTTGGAATTAATTTTGATAGAGGGTACCCTGCTGTTTCTAAAAGTTGTCCTGTTAATTCTCCAGTTTTTCCGTCTCTACCTATTTTGCCTCCTTTAGGATCAGGAGTGCTTCGGTCATATCCCATTAAATTTAGAGCTGTTGAATTAACATATGTTGAATGTCCCCCTCGATGTTTAATTCTAACTGGATGATTTGGAGCAGCTTCATCAAGGTCATACCTGTTTATTAATCTTCCTTCTTTAATCTTTGTGTCGTCATATTTAAACCCTAAAATCCACTCTCCCGGAGGAGTTTTTTTTGCTCTTTCTTGGATAGCTTTTTTAATCTCCTCTATTGATCTTAAATCAATATCAACATTTCTCAAATGTGATAGTCCTGATGAGGCAGGATGAGAATGGGCATCAATAAATCCTGGAACAACTGTTTTCCCAGCAATATTAATTTTTTTAGTATTTGAGTTTGCTAATTTTAATATTTGATCATTTTCTCCAATTGCAACAACTTTTTCTCCTAAAATGGCAATAGCTTGAGCCTCAGGATTCTTTGGGTTTACGGTTATTACATTTGCGTTATATAAAATTGTATCAGGGCTTGATGTGAAAATGCCTTTGGTTCTTAGCCATGGAAGGGCGATTAAAGGGCTTGCGTTTTTGAAAAATTGTCTCCTGTTTTGAATTGGCATAAAAATTTATTTAGGGTCTCTTAAATTTATAAAAAATCTTTTTCATTTTATCTATTTTTATTTTTCCTGCAAAAAATAATATCCTTATGATCTATTAATACATCATTATTTGCATCAAGCTTACTAAAATATATGTTATAGTTTTTTATTAAAAATTCAATAGAAAGTAAGGTTTAGTTTAAAAGTAAATAAATTTAACTTTAGTTTAGTGTTAAAATCTTGACAACAATTATTTTAGGGTTGTTACTGTATATTAGAGGAATGTTGCGAGTTTATTTGTTTTTAGCTTTAATTTTAACTGGTTTTTTATCCTTTTCACAAGGAAATAAAAACCTATACAAACAATATAGAACTGGGCCTGATCCAGACAGTTTTTATCACCTTTGGAATTACTCTTTATACGGAAGGTTAAATTGGATGAACTCTGATCAAGATTATACTAAAAACGGAATGGGAAAAGGTGTTGGTTTTGTCGTTCAAAAACTTGAGTCTAAAACATTTGGATTTTCAACTGGTTTTGAGTTTAATGAAATTCGCTATCAATATGATGGGTTTTTAGAAAACTCTTCTGATAGTATAAATTGGTTGAGTTTCCCTTTATCAATTAGACTTTATCCCTCAAGGAAATTATTGTTTGAAGTAGGACTCAAGTACCATTATTTTTTGAATGCTAAAAATTCAACAATTAATAATTTAATTACTGGGTCGCTTAAGTATCCTAAGGAGTTTTTTGGAAATACTTTCGGAACATTTATCACTATTCAATACCAAGTTTGGAAAAGATTAAATATAGGTTTTCAGTATCAATACATGAAGGGGAAAAGCATAAATTCTTCAGGGGTTCAACCAAGTGTTTTTGATGGATTGACTCTAACGTTTGGTGCTTTTATTAAAAACCCTATGAAGCGTCCAGAATTAAATTAATTATAATTTTTAACTATAGTGTCCTTAATAATTATCATTTTAACCAAAGAATCTGTAGCTAAACTATCAATTATAACAAGGTGTCCTTTTGGCTTAATTTCGTCTATGAAATAAATTTCAGATTTACGATTTTTTAAATCAACAAACTCCCCAGAAGGGTTTAGTTTCTTGGTAATATTTGATTTATGACCAAATTCTTTAGTCAAGGTTTTGGAGGGTGTTTCATAAAAGTTATTTACTATTAAACATGATTGAAACAAAATTAAAATAAGGCCTGAGGTAAAAAAAATTTTTATTGAATTCATGTTTTAAAATTGATTTCTTATTGTAATATTAAGGACTTGATGTCGATTGAATCTTTGACCAGGAGTGTCTTTACTCATAGATTGGTATAGCATTAAAATTGTCCACTTTTTTTTCTGAGAAAAAAATCCAAATTCAAAATTATTTCGATATTTTAAATTGGGTCTTGTTAATTCAGATGAACTATTATCAAATATGCTTCCACTCAAAGCAAAATCATGAGGCCTATATTCTTGTCTAGTTCCAATATATATTCCTCTAGAAAGTTCAGAGTTGCTAAATGAAATTCTTTGAAATGGAATCTTTTCATTTGAGCCTATTAAAACTCCTATTCTAGCTATAGATTGAATTCTATAGCTAGATAGTTTTGAAAAAAGTTGAGAGGTTAAATGAATTTTATCTGATATAGTAATTCCTTTATTAACCTGGCCAAAAATTCCAAAATGAAATCTTTGAGGTTGAGCTCCTGCCCATGATAGTTCGTCTAAGTTTAAAAAAGTGCGATGATAGAAATTTTGAAATGTTTTTGCTAAAGAAGCATCTCCCGTAACTCCTAATTCTGTTCCCCAGCTATAGCTGAATTTTGAATTCAAAAAATATTCTTTTTCATTTTGAATATATAGCCATCCATTATAAGGATAGTCGATTTTAGATAGATTAGTAGTAAAGCGATGAGAGGGGTGAAATATTTCTTGTCCAATTCGCCAATGAGAGGCTTTTTCTTCTTTTTTTTTACCATATGAAATAATTATTCCACTTGAATAATATTGGTCAGTTAGAAAATATAAGTCGTTATCAACAGATAATTGAACATATGACTGAGAATGAGTTTTTACAGTCAAAAAAGCAAAACACACAATCAAGTAAATTAACTTATTTTTCAATTTGTATTTTATAATACGTTTATATAAAATTAGATGTAAGGTTAAAATTAGAACATCTTTCTAAAAAACATAAAATTATAGCTAATGATGTTAAAAAAATTTATTTTGGCAAAAAATTTATTATGATTCGACTTGCATACTTTTCTGACTTAGATAACATTAAAAAATTAGCTGAAGCCTGTGCACAAGAAATGATTTCTAGAAAAATATTCCAATGGAATGAACATTATCCTTCTAGAGAGACTTTTGAAAAAGATATAATGAATAGGGAATTATATGTTGCTGAAATAGATAATTCTATAGTTGGTTGTATTATGTTTTCAAAGCTCAAAGATGAGGTTTATAATGAAATTGAATGGCTCACGCCTGATCTAAACAATTTATATATTCACAGACTAGCTGTTCAT
Organism: Candidatus Marivariicella framensis; assembly: GCF_982709265.1. Taxonomy (NCBI): domain Bacteria; kingdom Pseudomonadati; phylum Bacteroidota; class Flavobacteriia; order Flavobacteriales; family Flavobacteriaceae; genus Candidatus Marivariicella; species Candidatus Marivariicella framensis. The sequence continues at coordinate 6,376 of NZ_CEXPNT010000010.1, forward strand.
CCCAAAAATCAAAAAAAGGGATTAGCTAGATCAATGATGGATTTTGCAGAAGAAGAAGCAATTAAAATGAACTGTATTTCAGTTAGACTTGATACCTTTAGTCAAAATCCGAGAAATTCAAAATTTTATAATTCCAGGGATTATATTCAGCTAGGAGATGTATATTTTCCAAAACAAAGTGAATATCCATTTTATTGTTTTGAAAAAATTATGAAGCATTAAGAAGATAAATTATGAATAATAAAATACGAATTACTAAAGAATTTAGTTTAGAAACTGGTCATGCGCTTTATGGTTACGATGGACTCTGTAAAAATGTCCATGGACATAGTTATAAGCTATATGTGACCATAATTGGAAAACCAATAGATGAATCCAAAAATGTAAAGCTTGGAATGGTCATTGATTTTAGTGATTTGAAAAAAATTGTAAAGGAAGAAATTATTACTCCTTTTGACCATGCAACAGTTTTAAACTGTGATTCTCCTCATAATGTGTTAGCAAATGAGATGGAAGAAAAAGGAAATAAAATTGTTAGAGTAAATTATCAGCCCACTTGTGAAATGTTGGTTTCTGATTTTGCAAGTAAAATACAGGTTCGTCTTCCTAGACATTTAAAACTCCACTCTTTAAAACTAAGAGAAACAGCTACTGCTTATGCTGAGTGGTATGCGGAGGATAATCCTTAATTAGAATCCAAAACCATCTAAATCCTCTAAATCTTCATCTGATTTTTCTTGAATATATTGATCACAATCTAATGAAATTTTTAGTATTTCAGGCTTAATAAAATCCTCTTTTGAAATTCCTAATTCAGGCTTAAGATAAACTTCTTTCATAAACTGACCCCATATAGGTAGGGCCATTGTAGCCCCTTGACCGTAAGCAATTTTTTCAAAGTGAATTGAACGGTCTTCTCCACCTACCCAGACTCCTGTTACCAGGTTTGGAACAATTCCCATGAACCAACCATCGCTTTGATTTTGAGTTGTTCCTGTTTTTCCGGCAATTGGATTTTCAAAAATATAAGGGTATCCTGTAATTATGTTTTTATAAATGTAATTTTCTTTTTCAAGTCCTGCATGTCTTAGCCTTGCTCCTGAACCAAGCTCAGTAACTCCTTTCATCAGGCTTATTGTTACGTAAGCTGCCTCTTCAGATATAACATCTTGTGTTTCTGGAACTGATTCGTAAATAACTGTTCCATTTTTATCTTCTATTCTTGAAATCATTACTGGCTTAACATATATTCCTTTGTTTGCAAAAGTTCCGTATGCTCCAACCATTTCAAAAAGACTTATGTCGGGTGTTCCAAGTGCAATTGAAGGAACAGGGGGGATATTGGAGGTGATTCCCATTTTTCGTACTAAATTAATTACTGGTCTAGGACCTACTTTATCCATCAGTCTTGCACTTACAGTATTTACAGAGTTTGCTAATGCGTTTTTTAAGGTTCTATTCCTTCCATATTTATCTCCTGCATTTTTTGGACACCATGCTTCAACATTTCCGTGTTTCATCGGCTCTATACAAAACAGAGCGTCAGGAAGAATATCACATGGTGAAAGCTTTAGTTGATCAATAGCTGTTGCATATAGAAAAGGTTTAAATGTTGATCCGATTTGACGCCTTCCCTGCTTTACTTGATCGTATTGAAAGTGTTTATAATCATATCCACCCACCCAAACTTTTACATGTCCAGTTTGAGGCTCCATTGACATCATTGAGGAGCGCAAAAAATATTTATAATATCTTATTGAGTCTAATGGTGACATAACAGTGTCTATTTCTCCTTTCCAGGAGAAAACTGACATTGATTTAGGTTCTTTAAAGTTATTTAATATTTTATCCTTTTCCCATCCAGCATTTACTTTGTTTTTCCAGCGCTCAGATCTGTATGCTGTTCGCTCCAATAGAGTATCTATTTGTCCTGTTCTTAAGTCTAAAAAGGGTGCTGTTTTATTTAGTTTTTTTGTGTTTTGTCTGAAAAACTCTTTTTGTAAATTTTTCATGTGGTTACGAACCGACTCTTCTCCAATATTTTGAAGCTGGGAATCAATTGTTGTATAAATTTTTAACCCGTCCCGATACAAGTTATATTGATCTCCGTTTTGTTTTGGATTTTCTTTTGTCCATTTTCTCATAAACTCTTGCAGATATGCTCTGAAATATGTTGCCAATCCTTCCCTATGAGACTCAGGAGTATAATCAACTTCTAAAGTCATTTTTGAAAGAGAGTCAGCAATTTTTTGTGACAAAAAACCATTTCTTTCCATTTGTTTAAAAACAATATTTCTTCTTCTTTTAACTAATTCAGGTCTTCGTAATGGGTTGTAGTATGATGAGTTTTTAAGCATCCCTATTAAAGTTGCTGATTGTTCAATCTTTAGTTTTTTTGGAGTTGTGTTAAAAAATATTTTTGCTGCTGATCGAATTCCGTCAGCATTATACCCGAAATCATAAATATTTAGATACATGGCTATAATTTCTTTTTTGGTATATCTTCTCTCCAATTGAACAGATAAAACCCATTCTTTAACCTTTTGAATTACTGCCTCGGAAATATTTCTAGATCTAACTCCAACAAAAAGCTGTCTTGCTAATTGCTGAGTTATTGTGCTTGCCCCTCCTCTTTTTCCTAAAAAAACAAACGCGCTAATTGTTCGTCTCCAGTCTATTCCTGAATGGGAATAAAACCTTTCATCTTCTGTAGCTATAAGTCCATTTACAATATTTTCAGGAAGCTCATTAAATTGAATGGGGGTTCTGTTGTCCTCATAATAATACTTTCCTAGCACGACTCCGTCTGATGAAAATATTTGCGTGGCTAAATTAGTTTTAGGATTCTCGAGTTGTTGAAGATCAGGCATAGAACCATAGTGGCCCATTCCCGCTCTATAAAATATAATAACTGCAATAATAATTCCTGAAATGATTATTCCCCAAAAAATATTAATAGCGAGCCTAAAGGGTTTATTTTTTGGACTATTCATTTTTTTCTCTGTTAAGAATTATACTTATTCCTACACTTATAATTCCAGGTAAAACTTTCATTCCAAATTCATTTTGATTTTTCCTCATTGCATGTTTTAAAGTAACTGAATATTTAGATTCACTTGAAAAACTAATATCTTCTTTCCAGGTTAACAGACTTTCTTTCACGCTTCCAAAACCCTTACCTAAATACCTTCCTGTTTTATCGGCCATTGAATATTCTAAAGTGTCAGTTGTAATTTCAACTCCATCTTTTAATAAAGAGGAAATTAAAAAAATATTAGAAAAAGGATAATTATTGTCGTTTCTAATATTAATGAGAATATTTCCTTTTGAATTAGGTGTTTCATTAAAACTAAAAGTGGCTGAATCTTCTGATTTCCATCCATCTGAGAAATCTTTAAAATCACTATACCAAATTTCATTCGAACAAGAGCAAAAAACTATTGATGTAATTAAAAATAAGATTCTATTAATATTTTTAGTTGTCATAATGATTTTGGTGTCTAAGCAAAGATACAATATCTATAGACTGCCAATATATGTGAATATTTTATTTTTTAAACTTTAGAAATTCTGATCTGCCTTTTTTAAAAATCTTGTTACTATTGCGGGTTCCTTTTCTTAATTGTTTTTGAATTTCAAATGGCATGTTAATAATTTCTTTACACTCGTCAGAACAACAACTTTTATGTTTTTCACAACATTTAGAACATTGTATAAATAGTAAATGACAAGCTTGATTTTTACAATTCACATGAACATCACAAGGTGATCCACATTGGTGGCATTTAGAAACAATTTCTTGAGATATTCTTTCTCCTCTTCTCTCGTCAAAAACAAAATTCTTACCTATAAATTTGTTTTCAATACTTGTGTTATTAACTTGCCTAGCATATTCAATGATTCCACCTTCTAATTGAAAAACATTCTTAAACCCTTTATGTTTAAAATAGGCGCTTGCTTTTTCACATCTAATTCCTCCAGTACAATACATTAAAATGTTTTTCTCTTTTTCATTTTTTATTATGGTGTTTTCAATTACTGGTAATGAATCTCTAAAAGTATCTACATCAGGAGTTATAGCTCCTTTGAAGTAGCCTATTTCACTTTCATAATGATTCCTAATATCAACACAAATAGTTTTTGGATCCTCTAACAGTTCATTAAATTCTTTAGCACTCAAATGTTTGCCCTTATCGGTTACATCAAAAGAATCATCATTTAAGCCATCTGCTACAATTTTATCTCTCACTTTAATAGTAAGCTTCAAAAATGATTTGTTGTTTTGTTCAACAGCAATATTAAGCCTGACATTTTTTAAAAAAGAGATATCATCAATATTGTGTTTGAAGTTTTGAAATTTTTCTGCAGGAACAGAAAGTTGAGCATTTATTCCCTCATTTGCTACATAAATTCTACCCAAAACTTCAAGTGGATTCAATGTCAAAAAAAGGTGGTCTCTAAAAAGGGTAGGGTTCCCAATTTGTGCATATTGATAAAAAGAAAGGGTTAGGCGATCTTTTCCTGCAGATTCAATTATTTCTGCACGTTCATTTGCACTTAATTTATTGTACAGTTGCATGCTATACGTTTTTAAGTTTAATTTAAATAAAGATAATATTATTCTATAGCATTATCTTTTTGTCCAACCAAAATAAGTTCAGTTTGTCTTCCATTGACGTATTTAAACCCCTCATCACCAAAATATCCGGCTTCTTCGAGCATAACTCTAATTTCTTTTTTCCATTCTTTTATATAAACTTTTGTGTTTAATTCAATAGCATATACAGTTTCTAAACGTAATGGATGTTCTCCTGATCCAGGTATACCGCTTTGCGCATCCCACATTCCAAAAGTTGTTCCTGCAGAATGTCCGAAAAAGCCTAAAGGATGAGTATATATTTGAGGTTTATAACCCATTTTTTTAGCTTGACTTAATGCCTTGATAAGAGTCTTATTTCCAGTTTGACCCTCAATAAAGTTGTTTGTCAAATAGTCCTGGACAGTGTTTCCGTCTTTTAAGGCTTTTTCTAGTTCTTGGGGAGCCCTTTTTTCGTCTCTTTTTAAAACATAGGCCAACTCTTGACAGTCTGTGTTTAACGTTAAATAACTGATGCCAAAATCACAATGAAGCAAGTCTCCTGGAAGTATGGTGTCAAATTTTGATTTACCATCAAAAGAGTATAAATCACTCGATTCATTTCTTTGTACGTCTACTGTTGGATGAAACCAAGTAGACAAACCAAGACTCCTTACTTTTTCACGAAGCCACCAAACAACATCATCCGTAGTTGTAATTCCTGGAGTAATTACTTGACTTGAAAACGCTTCTTTAATAATATTATGAGTAATAGAAACTAGTTGATTATATATAATCATTTCTCTTTTTGTTCTTGTTTCAATCCATGAAACAGCCAATGGTTCAGATGACATTACTTTACTGGCTAGATTTTCGGGTAACACTTTTATTAAGTTGTCAAAATCAGTTCTGACTAGACCATCAGCTAATGCATAATTTTCAGATGTATTGACCGCTATTGTTTTAGGGTTTTGAGACTTTATATATTTAGCTAATGCTTTCCACTGATCAGGCTCTTTTTCTTTATCCCAAACCGATGGAATAAGGTTTCCAAATGGATACCTTGTGATTGCGGCTGATTTAAAAACTCCTTCTTTCAACGAAAAAACTATAATCGTCCTCCTTCTGGCATTCAACCATGTTGGAGGTAAAAAGGTCTTAACTACTGGGTCTTCGTTATACTCTCTTGTTATTAATACCCACATATCAATATTATGCCTTTTCATTAATTGTGGTAATAAATTTTCTAATCGATCTTTTTGAATTTCATCAATAACGGTAGCTTGATCTTTTAGATCTAATATATTCTGTGATTTTAAAGAGGTAACAAAGAACAAAAAAGCTACAAATAAGTAAAAATTTTTCATAGTGTTAAACTAATTAAAATTTTGTTAATAATCACTTTTATAGCTACTTGACCTAGACTAAAAGAAATATTACTTTAGCTAAAAATAAAACTAATGTCAGAAGATAATTCAGCAAAAATAAAAGCTTTACAGTTAACCTTAGATAAACTAGATAAAACTTATGGGAAAGGGACTGTAATGAGGTTAGGTGATGAAGTAGTAGTGGAGACAGAGGCAATTTCATCTGGATCCCTAGGTCTTGATATTGCACTTGGAGTAGGCGGGTATCCTCGAGGAAGAGTCATAGAGATTTACGGACCTGAATCTTCAGGGAAAACAACTTTAACTCTTCATGCTATTGCTGAATGTCAAAAAAAGGGAGGTATAGCAGCTTTTATAGATGCTGAACATGCATTTGATCGCTCGTATGCAGAAAACCTTGGAATTGATATTAATGAGCTGATAATTTCACAGCCTGACCATGGAGAACAAGCTCTTGAGATTGCTGATAATTTAATTAGATCAGGAGCTATAGATATGGTTGTTATTGATTCTGTAGCCGCTCTGACTCCAAAAAGCGAAATAGAGGGAGAAATGGGTGATTCTAAAATGGGACTGCATGCTCGACTTATGTCACAAGCATTAAGAAAACTAACCGCTTCAATAAGTAAAACTAATTGTACGGTTTTTTTTATAAACCAATTAAGAGAGAAAATTGGAGTCATGTTTGGAAATCCAGAAACAACTACCGGAGGAAACGCTCTAAAATTCTATGCTTCAGTTAGGCTTGATATTAGAAGATCAACACAAATAAAAAATGGAGACGCAGAGGTTCTGGGTAATAAAACAAGAGTAAAAGTTGTTAAAAACAAAGTTGCTCCTCCATTTAAAACAACTGAGTTTGATATTATTTATGGCGAAGGAATTTCAAAAATTGGAGAAATAATAGATCTTGGAGTTAATTATGAAATAATTAATAAAAGTGGCTCTTGGTTTAGTTATGGAGAAACAAGACTTGGTCAAGGTAGGGACTCTGTTAAAATCCTTTTAGCTGACAATCCAGATTTAATGGAAGAGCTAGAAACTAAAATAATGGAATCAATAAATGCTGTAAGTAGTTAATTCGTTTTATTTTTTAAGACTTATTAGTTCTTTTTTTCCAAATTTCAATTGCTTCAATCGCTGACTGCTCAGGATCTTTGATTAATTTATCTTCAATAAACATTCTTGTTTCTTTCATCACTTTTTTATAATCACTTTCCTTTAAATTCTTTGTAGAAATTGGATTAAAAATTGTTGCTCTGAGCTGACCTGGATATCCATGTGTTATATACCAAGGAAATTTTCTTTTACAATCGTAAAAAACAATTGGAACTATGGGAAGTTGATGTTCAATCGCTAGCTTAAATGCCCCATGTTTAAATTCATTCAATAAGTTCTCTTCAACCGTATATTGTTTTTCTGGAAATATGCAAACACTGTATCCTTTGCTTAATTTTTCACTTGCTTGTCCATAAACTGCAAATCGGCTATTCTTATTGCTTCTGTCAACCATAATTGCAGCGCGCCTATATAAATATCCAAAAAAAGGGATGCTGTCTAATTCTTTTTTTCCAACAAAAACAAATGGTTTTTTAAATAATCTCAGCATGATCATGGGATCTATATAGCTTGTATGATTCGCCACGAGTAAGTAGGGTTTGTTTTTTATAAGATTAGAAAAATTGGTTTTCTTAATATAAAATCCCATTCCAATTAACACAAAAGGTGCCCATACATTCCTTGCGTAGCAATAAATGACATCATAGCCTCTGGGGAAAATAAAAATAATAGGAGATATCGGAAAAATTAATATTATGGGGATTGTGCATAAAATATAAAACCAAAGTCTCCAAAAGATTAATAAAATACTTCTTAATAATTTCACGAAATAAGTTTATAAAGTCCCGAATATACAAAGGCTTCATTAAAAAATAAGCTAAAGCTCTTAATAAAAATTTATCTTTGTAATAACATTTTATAATATGTCAAGAATATTAACTGGAGTTCAGTCAACAGGGACTCCTCATTTAGGAAATCTTCTAGGGGCTGTGATTCCAGCTATTCAACTTGCTGAAAAGGATAAGAATGAATCCTTTTTATTTATCGCAGATTTACATTCACTAACTCAGGTTAAAAAAGGAAAAGAGCTTAGAGAAAATACTTTTGCTACAGCAGCTTCATGGTTAGCATGTGGTTTAAACCCAAATAAAACAATTTTTTACCGACAAAGTGATGTAAGTCAAGTGACAGAGTTGTCGTGGTATTTATCATGTTTTTTTCCTTATCAAAGACTTACACTGGCTCATTCTTTTAAGGATAAAGCTGAAAATTTATCAGACATAAATGCCGGTTTATTTAGTTATCCAATGTTGATGGCTGCAGACATACTGCTTTATGATGCTGAGTTCGTTCCTGTAGGAAAAGATCAATTACAGCATTTAGAAATGACTAGAAATGTAGCTTTAAGATTTAATAATCTTATGGGAGATACATTTATTTTACCCCGTCCAATATTACAGAAAGATAGTCAATATGTTCCTGGTACTGATGGTAATAAAATGAGTAAGTCCAAAAATAATACCATTAATGTTTTTCTGCCTGAGGAAAAATTAAGAAAACAAATTATGAGTATTTCAACAAATAGTACTCCTATAGAAGAACCAAAAAAACCTGAAAGTTGCACGGTTTTTAAACTTTATTCCTTATTGGCTAATCCTGATAAAACAGATTTACTAAAAAATAAATATTTATCTGGTGGTATGGGTTACGGAGCGGCAAAAGAATTACTTTATGAATTAATTCTTGAAAAATTTAAGCCTGAAAGGATTAAATTTGAATATTATAATTCAAATCCTGAAGAAGTTAACATTGCTCTTGAAAAAGGTGCTGAAAAAGCTAGAAAAATAGCTAATAAAGTTTTATTAAGAACAAGAGATAGAATAGGTTATTAAATCAGTCTTTAAATTTCTAGGACGAGAAAATAAATTTGTTATTTTTGGTAAATGGCTCTTGAACAATATATAAAAGAATTATTATTTGATTACGAGTGTGTTACGATTCCTGGATTTGGTGCGTTTTTAACACGTTCTTATGATTTTCAAGTAAATAATATTACTGGAGAATTTAGTCCTTCTCGAAAAGAGCTAACTTTTAATAGCTTATTGACAAGTAATGATGGTGTTTTAGCTAATTATTTTGCAAAAAAACAAAATGTAAGTTACGAAAGCGCTATTCGTTTAATTGAAAAAGAAGCTGGTGTTTGGAAAAATAAATTAAACACTCAACCAATATACATAGGTAGTCTAGGAAAAATGATGCTCAATCAAAATAAAAAAATTGAATTTGAGCCCTATGGTAAATTGAATTTTGATAGCTCTGTTTATGGTTTAAGTTCTTTTATTAGAAAGCCTGTAAATTCATTAAAAAGTTCAAAAATAATTTTTTTACGGGATAAAATAGAAAAGCTAGAATTCATACCAGAAAATAAAAAGGCTCCTATTCGAAAACCTTTCTATCGATATGCAGCTATTGGATTAATTACTATTGCATTATCTACGTCATCTTTTTACTTTGGAGAGCAATACGTCAATGATCAAAGACATATAAATCAAGAGGTTGCTCAAAATGAAATTCAAAATAATGTTCAATCTGCAACTTTTAATTTAGGGAAGTTAAATAGTGTTTCACTTACTGTAGGTGTTACCAAAAAGAAAGAAAAAACTAAATTGAAAAACCCTTATTACAGTATAATAGCGGGATCATTTAGAAATAAAATTTATGCCAAAAGAAAAATTAAAACTTTAAAAAAAGAAGGGTATAATGCTGTTCTAGCTGAGGTTAATCCCAAGGGTATGTTTCGCGTTGCCTATGGACGTTTTAAATCTAAAGATGATGCAATTAAGCTTCTGTATTTGCTAAAGTATACTCTAAAAAAAGATGCTTGGTATCTTATTGAACGATAAATTACTATAAAATTATTTGAATAACCAGAATGCAGGGTCTTCAGACTTCATTCCTTTAAAAACACTGAACTGTAATATTGTTTTTCCTGTTTCTTTATTTGTGAATATTTGACCCAAATCTTGTTTAGATTTAACTTTCTGGCCTTTCTTTACAAAAACTTTTGAAAGGTTTTTATAAGCAGTAATATAATTTCCGTGTTTTATTAAAACTGTTGGGTTACTGTTTTTGAAAGCTAATATAGACATGACTTCTCCTTCAAAAACAACCCTTGCTTTCATTCTTGATTCTGTTGCTATGCTAACTCCACTACTCTTAATTTTAGTTGTCTTAACAACTGGATGCGTTTGAGTGCCGTAACGCTGAACTATTACTCCTTTTATAACTGGCCATGGAAGTTGACCTTTGTTAGATTTAAAATTTTCTGCTAGAATTTTGGATTCGGGCGTTAATGAAAAAAAATTTGATGCTTTTTTACCAGCTTTTTTATTTGAAAGAGCAATTGCTTCACTTATAAGACTTTCAATTTTAGCATCAATTAAGCTAGCTTGTGTTTGCTTATTAGTAATTTGTTTTTTAAAATTTTTAAAATTTTTATTGAGAGATTTTAATACGTTTTCTTGTGTAACTTGTTCGCTTATTAGAAAATTAGTCACATTTCTATTTTCAGAAACTAATTCTTTCCTTTGTCTTTTTTTAAGTATTAAATCTTTATTTAGATCCTGAAGGTTTAGAGTTTGATTTTTTATTTTAATTCCTTGTTTTTTTCGAAAAGCATTATATTGTTTTAAATAATCCAGCCTCTTGTATGCCTTAAGCAAATTTTCAGATGAAAAAACAAACATCAACCTGTTTTGCATAGATTTACTTTTGTATGAGTTTTGAATCATCAACGCATATTCTTCTTTGAGTTTTTTAAGCTCAAGTCGATATTTATCTATGTCTCTTTGATTTATATTTATTAGATTATCTAAAAAATTTGCTTGCTCATTGTTTACTCTTATCAATTGCTTTCTTACTGATATTCTAAGTTGAATATCTTCAACCTCTGAAAGTGTAGATTTCTTTTGATTTTTATTTTCAAATAACAAACTGTTTATTTGCTTTATCTCTTCTCTTAATTTAATGCGCTGTTCTTCGAGTTTAATTTGTTTGTTTCTTGAAGCTTTTTGAGCAAATAAATTTCCTCCAATTAAACAAAATATTAAAATTAAAGCCGCGGTGTTTTTCATTAAAGTTTAATTGGTAAATAACCTGATGGAAAGGTAAATGGAAATGTTAAATTAGTTGGGATTTCTGCTCTAGTGTAATCTAATATAATTTCAATATTACTTTCATTGTTGATTAAGTTTAAAGAAATTTTACTTGGGACTAATTTTCCATCAACTTTTTGAAAATCGTCATAATATATTGTCAAAGACTTGTTAATATCCTCAAAGATTAATCTTTGCTCCTTCAAGAGAAAAGTTGAAGGGTCAAAGAAAAAAATAGGTCTAAATTTATTATTAAACGATTTGGGAGAAATAACATAAGACTTTGGGTTTTTAATTTGCTCCCATTTTCCCTTTCTTATATCTATTAGTGGTCTTCCTATTAGTAAATTTTGTAGGCTTTCGTATCCAAAATCAATCCCCAAATACTTCTTTATAAATGAAAAGTCTCCTTCATATGAGTTTTTTTGAAACTTCTCATAAAAAGAAATTTTATTTGGGGTTATTAATATCTTAGCAATAGGAATAAGCATCGTTGCGCTTAGCCAAACTGCTTCATCTTTCTCCATTCTCAGATTTACAATCAATTGTTGACTTCTCTTTCCGTCGTCAAAACTTACCTTCAATCTTGATCTCAATAATGACAGCTTAGGTGAGGACGAGTATAACACCTTGGTTAATTCCTTTGTTTTTATATTTTTAATAGGTGCTTTATTTGGTAAAACCTTTATAGACTTGCAGCTGTTAAATGTCAGGCCTATAAAAGCAAATATTATAAAGAAGTGTTTGGTTGATGTCTGATTCATTTTAATTGCGAATAATCTCCTATGGATATCGATTTATGTTGATGATTAAAGTTTACATTATTACCTATCATAGACTTTACTAATTTAGCATTTTGAATTATAGAGTTATTTTGAATTAGCGAATGTTTAATTTGACTGTTTTTTACTCGAGTATTTTCTCCAATTGAGACGCCTGGGCCAATTTTAGAATTAATAATCTGTACACCATTTCCAATATAACAGGGTGGTATAATTTTTGAGTTTTTTAGTGTTATTCCTGAAGAAATTAATTTCACATTTTCATTACTTAAGATCTTTAACATCTGGGTATTAGTTTCTATAGTTATGCTTGGATTTCCACAATCCATCCAATGACTAACCTTTCCAGGCTCAATTATATAGCCTTCATTAATCATAGAGATTATACCTTCATTAATTTGATATTCTTCACCTACTTCTTTTTTAATAAGTAATATCTCCTGTAGTTTATTTTTTAATATTTCAATTTCTTTAAAATAATAAACCCCTATAGCTGCAAGGTTGGAGACAAAAGACTTTGGTTTCTCAATCAGGTTTTTAACTTGTTTTTTCTTATTAAGTTCGATTACTCCATAGGACTCCGGATTTTTAACTTTTTTTACCCAAATCATTCCATCAACTTCAGGATTTATTTCTAAATCTGCTCTTATAAGGGTGTCTGCAAATGCTACAATTGCCGGACCATGAAGAGAGGGGAGTGCACACATAACAGCATGCCCAGTTCCTAGTGGTTCAAGCTGCCTATATATAGTAGCCTTGGCTCCTATTGATTTAGCGGCTTTTATTAAACTTTTTTCAATTTCTTTTCCAAAAAAAGCAGGTTCTCCTATGATGTAAGCAACTTCATCTATGGGAGATTTTATGACTTTTGATATTGTAGATATTAATTGATGGACTATTGGTGTGCCCGCCACGGGTAACATTGGCTTAGGTATTGTTAAGCTATGAGGTCTAAGTCTTGAACCCCTTCCTGCCATTGGCACTATAATTTTCAAATTGTTTGGTTTTTAATATTTATCTTTCATTTACCTGTACTTCCAAAACCTCCATCACCCCTTGATGTAGTATCTAAGTCATTTTTTAAGTCCCATTTAACTTGTTCAACCTTAGCAAAAACAAGCTGCGCAATTCTTTCACCTGGTTTAATAGTATAGCTTTCCGAAGAAAGGTTGACCAGAATGATTCCAATTTCTCCACGGTAATCTGCATCAATTGTTCCTGGAGAGTTAAGAACTGTTATTCCATGTTTAGCGGATAAGCCACTTCGAGGCCTTACTTGAGCTTCATAGCCTGCTGGTAAAGCAATTTTAATTCCTGTGCCTATAACTTTTCTTTCAAGGGAAGAAAGCTTAACCTCAGTTGTTAAAACTGCTCTAAGATCAACTCCCGCCGACGAAGTAGTTTCATATTCAGGTAATTTGAATGGGCTTTTATTTATAATAGAGACTTTTGGCATATTTCAGTTTTTTATAAAATTACAAAAAGCCTAATTTATCAAATCTTAATTAAAAGCTAATTTTAATTAGATTAATAAATATTTAATTTTAGAATTCTTTAATTATTTTAAGGCTTCAGCTCCGCCTACTATTTCTAATATTTCATTAGTTATCGAAGCCTGACGGGCTTGATTATATGTAAGCTTGAGTTGATCTCTAAGCTCTCCAGCATTATCAGTCGCCTTGTGCATTGCTGTCATTCTGGCTCCATGTTCGCTTGCAAAAGAATCTTTCAATGATTTTAAAAGTTGAGTTTTTAGAGCTTTTGGAAGTAATTCGTTGATAATCTTTTCCTGAGATGGCTCATAAATGTAGTCAACCAAAGATTTCTTTTCATCAGAATTGTATTCTGGAACAATTGGCAGGTAAGGTTCTTTTGTAACGATTTGAGTAGCTGCATTTTTAAAACGATTATACAAAAGCTGAATAGAATCGTATTCTTCTTTAGAGAAAGCTTTCATGATTAAATCTGCTATTAAAGATGAGTTTTCATAGTTTAAATTATCAAAAACATCATCATGGGAACTAATTACTTTATATTTTTTTGACAATAAATCTGTTCCTTTTTTTCCAATTGATAAGATTTCAATTTTTTTATCTTGATTTTTATTATAAATTTCTTTCACAACTTTAATTATATTAGAATTAAAGCCTCCACATAGTCCTCTATTAGAGGTGATTGCAACTAATAAAATTTTATTGACTTGTCTAATTTTGACATAAGAATTATCATTGTCTCCACTTTCAAAGGATGAGCTTAAATTCTGAATAAGTTCAGTTAATTTATCTGAATAAGGTCTCATCCGAGAAATAGCATCAGTTGCTTTTTTTAATTTAGCAGCAGAAACCATTTTCATTGCGCTTGTGATTTGCATTGTTGAAGATACTGACGCAATTCTATTTCTTATTTCCTTTAAATTAGCCATAGACTTTTTTTAATATTGCCCTGAAATAGTTTGCGCAGTTTCGTTTAAAACGTCAATCACTTTATCTGTGAGTTTTCCTGATTTTAACTGAGATAATACTTCTAGATGATTTTTCTTCAAATGTTCTAAATAACTTATTTCAAAATCTTTGACTTTAGCAACCGGAACAGATCTCAGTAAATTTTTAGATCCTGCATAAATTATAGCAACCTGATCTTCAACTTTGAAGGGATCGTTTTGTGCTTGTTTTAATATTTCAACATTTCTTTTCCCTTTTTCAATAACATTTAATGTAGCTGCATCTAAATCTGATCCAAATTTTGCAAAGGCTTCTAGTTCCCTGTACTGGGCTTGATCAAGCTTAAGTGTTCCGGCAACTTTTTTCATTGACTTAATCTGAGCAGATCCTCCTACTCTAGAAACAGAAATTCCTACATTTATTGCGGGCCTTACTCCTGCGTTAAAAAGATCAGACTCTAGAAAAATCTGACCATCAGTAATAGAAATAACGTTAGTAGGGATGTATGCAGAGACATCTCCAGCTTGAGTCTCTATTATGGGAAGGGCGGTCAACGATCCTCCCCCCTTGACTTTGTCTTTTAAAGCTTCTGGAAGATCATTCATTTCAGAAGCAATGCTATCATCAGAAATTACTTTTGCAGCTCTTTCAAGTAAGCGTGAATGTAAATAAAACACATCTCCAGGATAGGCCTCTCGTCCGGGAGGTCTTCTAAGTAACAATGAAACCTCTCTATAGGCAACTGCTTGTTTAGACAAGTCATCATAAATTATTAATGCTGGTCTCCCTGTGTCTCTAAAGTACTCTCCTATTGCTGCTCCAGCAAAAGGAGCATAAACTTGCATTGGCGCAGGGTCAGAAGCATTTGCCGCTACTATAGTAGTATATGCTAAAGCTCCTTTTTCTTCTAATACTCTTGCTATTCCTGCTACTGTTGAGGCTTTTTGCCCAATTGCTACATATATACAATATACTGGCTTTCCTGCATCAAAAAATTCTTTTTGATTAAGAATAGTGTCAATACAAACAGTAGTCTTTCCTGTTTGCCGATCTCCAATAACAAGCTCTCTTTGACCTCTTCCAATGGGTATCATGGCGTCTATAGATTTTATCCCTGTTTGCATTGGTTCATTTACTGGTTGTCTATAAATAACCCCTGGCGCTTTTCTTTCAAGAGGCATTTCATATAATTCCCCTTCAATAGGTCCTTTTCCGTCAATAGTAGCACCCAAGGTATTGACAACTCTTCCTACAATTCCTTCTCCAACTTTAATTGAAGCAATTCTTTGAGTTCTTTTAACAGTATCTCCTTCTTTTAATTCTTTTGAAGGTCCTAATAAAACAATTCCAACATTATCTTCTTCTAAATTAAGCACCATTCCTTCAAGGCCACTATCAAAGGATACTAATTCACCGTACTGAGCATTGGTTAGTCCAAATACTCGAGCAATTCCGTCACCTACCTCAAGAACAGTTCCTATTTCGTTTAGATCTAAAGCAGAATCATATCCTGCTAATTGATTTTTTAGAATTGCTGATACTTCAGCTGGTTTAACTTCTGCCATAATGTTTTATTTAAGCGTTGTACTTGTTTTTGTTAATGTGCTACTCAAAGTCTTTAGCTGATTAGTTATGCTTGCATCGATCTGTAAATCCCCCACATTTAAAATAAACCCTCCAACAATTGAGGAATCAATCTCATTTTTCAATTCAACTTGAAAATCAGTCATTTTTTTTGCTTTATTTAAAACTTGTTTTATAGTTGATTCATCAAGGGCTATAGCTGAAGTAACTACCGCAGTAATTTTTCCTTGTGCTTTCTGATAGCTTGCTATGAAGTGTTCAGCTACTGCAGGTAACAAATGAAGCCTTCGGTTATTTGAAATAAGAGAGATGATTGATTTTGTCTCATCATTAATTGTGGAAAATATCTTAATTATTGTATTAAGTTTTAATTGAGATGGTAATACTGGATTAGATAAAAAGTCTCTTAAATCATTTGAGCCAGAAACAGTTGATAAAATATTTTTAAAGTCTTGCTCTACTCTGTTGGCTATGTTTCTTTCCAAAGAATATGCAAGGGAGGCTTTTGAATATCGTATTGCTGCTCTATTTACTTTCATAAAGAATTAAAGTTTAGTCTCTTTAAGTAATCGCTCAATTAGTTTGTTTTGTTTGTCTTTATCATCTAATTCTGAGTGAAGAACTTTTTCAGCCATCTGAATCGCTATACCTGCAACTTGAGTTTTAAGTTCTTGAATTGCTGCTCTTTTTTCGCTTTCAATGGATTCCTGAGCTTGTTTAATTGATTGATCTGCAGAAATTTTTGCTGCTTGTTTTGCTTCCTCAATTATTTTTGAGCTTGTATTTCTTGCTTCTTTAAGAAGCGACTCTCTTTCAGATCGCGCTTCTTTAATTATTCTTTGGTTATCTTCATTTAAAGACTCCATTTCTTTTCTGGCATTATCTGCTGATGAAAGAGCTTCTCTAATAGAAAACTCTCTTTCATTAACAGCATCTAAGATAGGCTTCCAGGCATACTTCTTTAGCAATAGGACTAAGCCTATGAAAATAAGTAATTGCCAAAAAAACAGCCCAAAAGAAAATTCATTTATTAATTTTTCCATTTTAGTGCTTTTAAGATAACTGTTTTAAAACATTTAATTTACTGCAAATAATGCTGCAAAACCAATACCCTCAACAAGGGCTGCGGCTATTAACATTACTGTTTGGATTTTTCCTGTTGCATCTGGCTGACGTCCAATCGCCTCCATCGCTCCTTTACCAATATTTCCGATACCGATACCTACTCCTATTACTACTAAACCTGCTCCTATTATTTTTGGAATTTCCATATTTACTATTTATTTAAATTAAACATTAATTAGATTAAACTTTAATGATCCTGCTCTTCATGATCGTGTTCTTCTACGGCAAAACCAAAATATAACGCTGATAATACTGTAAAAATATATGCTTGTAATACTGCTACTAAAATCTCAATGATAGAGATTGAAAAGGCTAAGATAAAAGACAAACTTGATCCAAGCCAATTTCTGAAAATAAAAATTAAAGATATGAGACTCATTAAGACAATGTGTCCTGCAGAAATATTTGCATATAGGCGAATCATTAAAGCAAATGGCTTAATCATGACTCCTAATAGTTCTATAGGTGCTAATGCAATTTTCATTGGCAATGGGACTCCCGGCATCCAAAAAATATGTTTCCAGTAAACTTTTTTTGCTGTCAAATTAGTTATTAAAAATGTTATTAACGCTAAACAAGATGTAACAGCGATATTTCCTGTAACATTAATTCCTAGTGGTGTTAATCCAAGAATATTTAAAAACCAAATAAAGAAAAATAGAGTCAATAAATAGCTCATATAATTCTTGTAATATTTTTCTCCAATATTTGGAATTGCTATCTCATCTCTAACGTATAAAACAATAGGCTCAAAAAACCTTCCAATTCCATTAGCAACAAGGTTGTTTTTTTTATAGGAATCAGCAAGTCCTTTAAATAAAAAAAACATTATTATGGACGTGAAAATTATACTAACAACTCCTTTTGTTAATGAAAAATCTAGAGGAGCTATGTTTTTAGGGTGATGGAATTCATCATATATAATAAGTCCCTCTGAGTTGGTTTTATATATTTTATTATGTTCTAGCTTGTAATAGTTTTTACCAACATGAGCAACGCTTTCGCCATGATGAAGTTTCGAAGAGGAGAATATCTTTAGTCCCTCGTCCCATAAAATTACTGGCAATGGAAGTCCAATGTGAATTTTTTTTCCTTCATTATTAGTATAAGAGAGCAAGTTAAAATCATGCGAATCCTGAAGATGATGCAAGATGTACTCTTTTATTTCTGATTTTTTATCCCTATTTTCTGAAGAAGGTTCTTTTGTTTCATTTGCACTTATTGGCAATATTCCAAAGAGAATTAAAAAAAAACTTATATAGTGTGTATTTTTGAGCATACTTAGCGTAAAAATTAGTTTGTTTTTTGCGCATTGCAAATGTAGGTCATTCACAAAAAATATTAAAGCACTTTTGGTATATATTTTTATTAAAGCTATTTGACCTTATTCTCTTGAGTTTAAAAACCTTAAAAGTTCATATATTTCAATTATTAAACAAGCTGAATATGGAATAAAAAACGTTAAAAATTCTATATTTTGAATCTCTCCATCAAAAGTAAATTTGGGATATAAAAAAAATAAAAATAAAAAAATCTTGAATAGAGTACCAGTGCAATAAAACAAAATTGTATTCGAGCTACTTGATAATGAAAAAAAAAATGTTCCTGAGTATATAATTATAGCTAGGGTAATATTAAACACATAACAGATTATAATATTTGGCGGCCATAAAAGATCAAAAATATAATACGTGGTAAGTAGATGAGCAAAAAAAAGAGGAACTAAAAAAAAAATGGTCTTAATCAAAAATTTTAATGAAGCTTTAATCATTTCACTTACAAATTAAGATTCTTACTTTGTTTTTGTATTAAATATATTATTATGATTAGTCCAGCTGAAGAACACAGAATAGAAGGCAATTTGCTAGGAAGTAAAATCTTAGATTCAATCCATAGGCCTAAATGAATCATAAGATACATCAATATGCCGATCTGAAAAGCAAGACCAGAGAATACAAGCCACTTATTAGGCTGTTTTTTCATGGTTTTTTGTAAATCCAGAGAGTGGCTTAATCTGATTGTCTTCTTGAGACTTCATTGAGCAATTAGCGTTAAAAGTAGCTCCTGACTCAACAATAAGTTTGCCAATAAGAACATCTCCTTCTATGTTACTTGTCGATTTTAGGAAAAGTATATTTTTAACCTTTAAAGAGCCTTTAATTTCTCCTTCAACATCGGCTGTTTCACACTCTAAGCTCCCATTTACTTTTCCTTCTTTTCCCACAATAACCTTTCCCGAAGTTTTAATTGTTCCTTCTAAAGCTCCATCAATTCTAAAATCTGCCTCGGAAACAATATCTCCGTTAAATCTAGTGCTCTTTTCTATTCGGCTGTATTGACCGTTAATTTCTGTGTTTTTCATAATACTTTTAATTTACCCTTGGCCAGGATTTTTCAATAAAAATCTTTCGAAATTGGGCCGATAAAGTTACAAAATTATTTGAATCTAATAATTTCAATGTAGTTTGGGGAAGTTTTTGCTTAATGCTGTCAATTTCAAGTTTAGATTTTATACCGTGTATGACAATAAATTGATAATCACTATTATAAATATCGTTTGTTATTCTCCAGTTTTTAGTTTGAAGTTGATTTATGTTAATGTTTAGACTGTCTATTAATTGGTTTGGATCAAATTTTGAATCTTTTTTATAAGGAAAAACCCACTTAAACTGTGCTAATGTTTTTGTTTGTTCCTTGAAGCTTTTATTAATATTCTCTAGATCTGTTTTAGCTTTAACTGCGATTTTTGAGTTTGGATAATCTTTAATGATAATTGCAAGTTGCTCTTCCAGGGCCTTTTTTCCGTTTAATCTTCCAAGGATTTGAGCTTTTAAAAACATTGCTTTTGGTTCCCACTTTGATCCTGTCAATAAAACCTTTATACTTTCCATTATTGATAATGCCTCGGAATAATTTCCTTCTAAGTGTTTCTTTAATACTTTTAAATACATTGATTTAGGCGTTCTTAATTCTCCTAAAACATAATTGTCTGGATTCTGAAGAACCTTTGAGTAAACAGATTCTGGAAATTTGCTGATTAATTTTCTTTTATAATCATTTGCTAATTCATTTGATTCATCAAGATAAATTTTATATAAATGATACAATGCTGGAGATAAAAAGACAGGAGATGCTTCATTGTCTATAAGATATTTTAAGTTTTTGATAGAGAGCTCCTTATCTTTATATTTTTCTTTATAAATCAATCCCAGCTTTAAAGCTGCTTGATGGTTTTGTTGTTTTAAACTATCCATTATACCCGTTGATTTAGGTATTTGATTAATATAAAAATCAACAGATTCAATTTCTATTTTTGAAATTTTATAATCATTTTTAGTTTTATTTTTTTGAAAAGAAGTGTTTTTATATTGTGCTTGAATCTTATTCCTCCAATTATCAATGTTTGGTCTTTTACCCCAAGTTGATGCGTAATACTGTTTTCCTTTCAGGACTAAATTTGGATTATAAAAATAAAATGATGAGGGGGATTTTATTTTTAAAAATGAGTTACCCTTTTTTTCTTCACTAAGAGTCTCAAGTTTTTTAAGTTCTGCTTCTCTTTTATTTGTTAAAAATTCTTGAAAAAACTTAATTTGCTCAGCTTTATTAAGGCTTAAAAGACTTAATAAACTATCCGTGTTTTTAAACTGATTTTCAAAATATATAACATCCGAAAGATTATCACGTTCTCTTTGAGTTTTATTTTTAATAATTCCTTCTGAAGGTAATAAAGGGATCAGGCTGTCTAGATAGTTGCCTGTTAAAAGATAATTTTTATTTTTAAAATTAAGATCTGCTAAGTCTCTATAGTTTGCTTTTCGAGTAGAGTTGTCTATCCCCATACTCTTAAGTGACTTTGTTAAATATATTTTAACTAGGCTATCATTTTTTTTGGACAAATAATGCTCCCCTATGGCTCTATTTAGACTATGAGAAAACATCTTGTTTTCATAAACTTTTAATAGCTCCTCAATTGGCTGAACAAATTGTGTGTCTTCCTTTTCATGAGAAAGTCTTAACGAATTTATTTTTGCATTAATCCAAAACTTTCTTGGCGCTTGCCAATTTAATTCAACTATTGAGTTATAGTAATAAAGGGCTAGGTCTTTTGATCCCTTAGTCTCAAAAAGCTGGGCGGCAATATATGCATACCTTACTTTTCTTAGTTGGTTCTTCTCATGGTTTGCAGCTCTAATCATATAATAATTTGCTGAATCAACCTCTTTCAAGTTAATAAAAGCTTGTGCTAATGTTGCGTTTGCTTGTCCATATAGGTGGTTCTTATTAATGAGTTGTCTGGCTAAAGGCCTAAGGTTGTTTATCGCTATTTGATTATTTTGTAATCTAATATTTGTTTTTTCTCTCCAAATTCTTCCTTCAATATAAACTGATTCATCCGTACCGTTGTCTAATAAAAAATTAAACGCCTCTATAGCGGGGAAAAATCTTCTGTCATAATAGCGTGCTTTTCCTAAGAGTAAATATGCTTCATCAATATATGAGTTTTTTTGAGCTCCTTCTATGTTCATTGAGTGTTTTTGAATAGCTTTAACTGCTTTTTCTTCTGCTTTATCAAACCCAGGCACAATTGTATTGTCATCAAAATTTTCTCCTTTTAAAAGAATAGGATCTGTTTTAATTATTTCAAAAAAATTATCTTCTATAGTGGCATTTAAAATGTCTTCTCCTACTTTTAAGGCCTCTTTTCCATTAAAAACAACATTGTATTTAGTATTAATACTATGGTATTGTTTGTTTAAAAATCGATTTTTTTGAGTTGAACAAGAAGCTATTATTAAACAAAAAGTAAGAGAAAAGTAAAATGGCCTGTAGAAGTATTTCAAAATGGCTTTTTTCTTATAACTAAAAAAGCAGCTTTTTATTATAAATTAAAAAGGTTTAAAGAGTAAAATAGCTCTCAAGTTCTTTAAGTGTGGCTTTATTAGTTTCAATGTCTTTGATGATCTGACCTTTTTCAAGTAAAACTATACGGTTACATACTTCTGTAACGTGACTTAAATCATGACTAGAAATTAAAAAAGTAGTTTGATCATTCTTGACGAACTCTTGTATTAATTTCTTAAGAAGAATTTGTGAACTGGGATCTAAACTTGAAAAGGGTTCGTCAAGAATAACCAGTTCGGGTAAACCAATAAAAGAGGCTGTAATTCCAACTTTTTTTTGATTCCCTTTAGATAGGTCTCTAATATATTTTTTTTGATTCAAAATTTCATCCTTAAAAAAGCCAGAAAACTGCTCAAGCCAATCCTTTAATGTTTCATTTTTAACGCCTCTTAATTGTGCTATAAATTCAAAATATTCTTCAGGCGTTAAATATCCAATTATGAAAGTGCTATCTATAAATGCGCTTGTTTTGGCCTTCCAAGACTCATCTTTAGAAACTTTAATTCCCTGATTTAGTATGTCTCCTGAAGTGGGCTCAACCAAATCTAAAAGTAAACTAAAAAGAGTTGTTTTTCCGGCACCATTATTTCCTACTAGTCCAAAGCAAGAGCCTTTAGCAATTTCAAGGCTTGAAATATTAAGTACAGTTTTTCCAGAGTAGATTTTTGATAGATCCTTTATGTTAATCATTTTAATTATTTGTTTGATATGCTTCTAGAGTTTTATATTTATGCTTTTTAAACACCTTCTCAATTTGACTAATTATTAGACTGTGTAAGGTTATCCCTAACACCCCAAATAGTCCCACTAATAAAATTCCTATTTCTTCTGTAAATAAAAATTGCCCTACCCAATAAATTAAAACTGGTAATCCCATTTTAGGAAGAACAAAAAGAAACTGAGTAATACTAAATGCCTGAGTGTTTTCAAAAGCTTTAGCCTTTACATTTAATTTTAAAGGACTTTTATTTAATACTCCTGAAATAATCGTGATGTATCCTCCTAATCCCAGATTAAAAAAAGCACCTGCTATTATCATACTGTATATTTTTAATCCATAGTAAAGGTATGGAAGGGAAAGGATAGTAGCTATAACTGTTGCTGCAATCATTAAAACTAGCTTAGACTCTAAGTATTTTTTGTAAGAAAGGTTTTGAACCATTAAAAGAGGGTAATATTCGCTATCCCATGAAGGAATATATTGTCCAAAAGTCATCATAAACCCTCCTGTTATAAATAGAGAAGCAAACATTAATAACGCTCCGCTTTCTTTGTAAAGGTCTGGCGTAAAAAATATTACCCCATAAAATAAAAATAAAAATGACATGAGCACAACTTGTTTTGCCCTCGCGTTTCTAATAATCAATCTTATATCATTTTTTATTAATGATCCTAGTTTCCCAAAGCGATTTAAGAATGTTAACTTTTCTCCTATTATTTTTTCTTTACCTTTTGAGAGTCCCTTGTCTAAATAGCATTCTTTAATTAAGAATTTAAATAGCAAGAAGTAAGAAGCGGCAAGACTAAAAAAAACAATAAATAAATAAATTGGATTGGAGTATATTTTGTCAAGTCCAAAACCAAAAAAAGTGAAAATATCAAAATAATTAAATTTCTGAAAAGCGTATAAAAAAAACACAACGCCGATAATTGTTTTTAAAATTGAACTATTTTTATTTACTAGAAAAACTAAATTATTCAACATCCATGTAATCATTTGGAGACAAACCCACCAGGAAAAAATACCCAAAATGCTTCTTCTTGAAAATTCGACTTCATCTCCTGGGCCTCCTGAAAAAATAAAAACAATTGCAAATGGTAAAAAATAAAATATTGGGGAAGAATTGTAAATTGAAAACGTAGACTTTAATATTGTGTTTAGAATTATATATTTTTTAGTTATTGGCGTTATTAATAGCTGTTGTATCTCATTTGTAGGAAGAGCTTGAAAAAAATATCTAACTATGAAGGCAAAAATAAAATAATATAACAGATAACTGTTTACTATTGATAAAGGGGATTGATCAGGAAATTCTTTTTCTAATAAAAAAACGGAAATTCCACTAAAAAAAATTGCTGCAAGCGAGAAATAGGTTATAAAAAATCCTATTAAAACTTTAACTGCTAATTTAGCTCCGAATTGAGGGGCTCTTGAAAACTGCTTCCATTTAAGTTCAAGAAATTTACCTGTCATGATTTTATTCAAAATTGTCGCAATATACATACTTAATTGCTTTAGACAACTATATTTTATAGATCATTATTTAGAGTTTTTATTTATTAAAATGATGTAATTTTGAATTATTCAAATAATTTTATTTATAAGCTACATGTCTAATTTTAATCTTTTAAAAGTCATCGAAATTGATAATCTCACATCAGATTCTGTCGCTTTATCATTCGAAATACCAGAGAAATTTAAAAAAAAATATAATTTTATTTCTGGCCAATATCTTTCTTTAGAAATAATTATTGATAATATAAAAGTTAGAAGATCATATTCTATATGTTCAGGCCCTAATGAGTCTTTAAGAGTTGGTATTAAGAAGGTTCAAGGGGGGGTGTTTTCAAGTTATGCTGTCGATAAAATTAAAAAAGGAGATTTAATCAACGTGAGTTATCCAGAGGGCCGGTTTTGTTATAAATCTAATTCTGGAAAAGAAATCATAACAGGAATAGCAGCTGGAAGTGGTATCACTCCTATTTTATCAATTGCTCAGTCAGTTTTAGCTGCAAATATTAAGAATGAATTTAGATTAATCTATGGAAATAAATCTCTTTCAAAGGAAATGTTTTCCTCAGAGATAAACGCTTTAAAGGTTCTGTATTCTGAGCGATTAAAAGTCATTAATGTTTACAGTCAATCAAATGAGAAGGAAAGTAAGTTTGGACGAATTGATGAGTCTATTATAAGTTATTATGAAAATCAATATGGAATTGCTGACAAGTATTTTATTTGTGGACCAGAGTCAATGATTTATTCTATTTCAGATAATTTATTGACAAAGAAAATACCAAAAGACAAGATTTTTTATGAATTATTTACAACCAGTCAAAAAAATATTGCTGAAACTGAAAAAAAAAATTCAAAATTAGATATTGTTTATGATGGTGAAGTGTATCAAATAGGAGATATTTCAGGAAAAACAGTTTTAGAGGCGGCAATTGAATCAGACATTGATGTTCCTTACTCTTGTCAAGGTGGGATATGTAGTAGTTGTATCGCAAAAGTTGTAGCTGGAAGTGCCAAAATGAAAGCTAATCAAATACTTACAGAAGAAGAAATTGAAGATGGGCTAATATTAACTTGCCAAGCTGAATCTCAACAAGAATACCTTAAGGTTGATTTTGACGATGTTTAATTGTTGTTTTCTTCTAAAATTTCTATAGCCTTTTCAATCACAGCTTTTGGAGAAATAGTTCTAAAGGCATTTTCATAACCCCTAGGTATTTTTTTTCCATAAATAGAAGTAGGTATTCCAGGATATTTAATACGATCTGAGCAAATTGAATTGTCTTCTGGTTGGCCAAATGGAGCAAAACCGGCATATGGATGAGTCTGTCCCCAAAGGGTAATTACTGGGACCCCTGCATTTGAAGCTAAGTGTCCATTTAAACTGTCCATACTAATCATAAGATCTAAAAAAGGAAAGGCCTTAAGTTGTTCTTTAAAGTCTAATTCCTTTGATGCGTTCCAGCAATTTGAATAAGCTTTTGTCCAAACGGATAAAAGATCTTCTTCTTTTTTTCCAGCACCCAGCAAAAATATTTTATAGTCTCTTTGTAAAAAAACTATGACCTGCTGCATTAAATCTAAAGGATATGTTTTTCCTTCAAAAGAAGCAAAAGGAGCTATTCCTATCCATTTTTTTTTATCTGAATAAAAAACTTCTTTCAGTTTTTCTGGTAAAGAATTATTATGAGATAATTCATTTTTAGTAATGTCAATAGAAAATCCAAGTTTTGAAAAAACTTTTGAATATCTAAAAACAGTAGGTGTTAAAGGTTCAAAGTGTTTATTTCTAATTCTTGTTAAGGCTTTTTTTTGTCTTCTTCCTTTATCAATACTTTTAACCTTATATCCCAGTATTTTAAAAAGCAAACCTATTACTCTTGTTCTTATAACAAAATGAAGATCAGCTATATGAGTTGGCTTGATAAGTTTAAGGATTTTAAAAAGTTTATATATTCCATTTAAACCTTTATAATCATTTTCTATATCAAGAGATATGAAGTTAATATTAACAAACTCTTCAAATAGCGGAGCCATTTTAGGTCGACTAGCTAAATTAAATTCAACATTTGGATATTGCTTGGATAAAGCTCTAAGTACCGGTATCATAATGGCTATGTCTCCAAAAGAAGAAAAGCGAAGTATCAATACTTTTTTAGCTCGTTTCATTCAGTTACTTTCCGTCCTTGTAGAGGACAGGGTTTAATTCCTCATCATTATACATTTTCATTTGCTTATAGACCTTCATGTATTTTTTACCTTTAGAAATGTGATCTAATAATGAATCTATTGCGTTTGATAAATCAGTTTTTTGATCTAATAAAATATTTAACTTGGATTTGCAGGCTATTTTATGTTTCTCAG
The DNA here is from genome assembly GCF_982709265.1 of Candidatus Marivariicella framensis. NCBI lineage: Bacteria > Pseudomonadati > Bacteroidota > Flavobacteriia > Flavobacteriales > Flavobacteriaceae > Candidatus Marivariicella > Candidatus Marivariicella framensis. The sequence continues at coordinate 32,987 of NZ_CEXPNT010000010.1, forward strand.
ATGCATTTTTTCGATTTACTTGTTCTTCCATGTGATATATTTTTAATGCCAGAATTGAAAGTCTATCAATTGCCCATGCTGGACTTTCAGAATTGACTTCTGCATTTTTTAATACTTCAACATCTTTGTAATTGTCAAGAAAATAACTATCAATATACTCGACCATATCAGTTCTGTCTTGATTCGATGAATCAATTTTTCTTTTAAGTTCCATACCTTTTTTTGGATCGATATTTGGGTCTCTTATTAAATCTTCATAATGCCATTGAACCGTATCAATCCAATTTTTTCTATATAATAGATGATCAAAAGTATTTGTAAGGAAAGGGTTTTTAAATAGTTGATCTACGGAATTTAAAACATGGTATTGATCAATTACATTATTAAAAATGTCAAGAGCTTTTTTACTTATGCTGTTTGAGTTCACAGATTTAGATTTTCTTAAGTACATAATTTAATCAAAGATACTATTTGCTAGATGGAATCAAAAAGAATAATATATGTTCAAGGCAGAAAAAAACAAGATGGCTACTAAAAAAGATTCTTTCAAGATCATTTTCTGCGTTACCCTAATTAAAAGCTCTAATCCATACAATATTGATACTGTTAATATCATTAAAGTTTCTGGAGATCTGATAAAACTAATTACCAATAAATGAGCAATAAAGAGTGTTATCCTACTATAGTGTGTGTTTCTCTCTAGTTTATATAAGTTTTTTTTGTTGACAAACACTAATGTTAATAAAGCAATTATGCTTAAAGTTATTAAACCAACTCCTTGGATGCTGTTTGTTATTTGAAAATAAAAATCTTTTTCACTATTAATTAATTTATAAAAAGGTGTGTTAAGTGTTGAAAATGTATTGATTGTTAGTGCCATAAACCATGTTAAAGCTGTTGGCAAAACAACTGCAATAATTTTACTAAGCGTGAATTTACCTGTTAGGAAAATTCTTACTACCATTAAAGCTAAATATATTATGAAATAGGGCGTGAACAAAATGGAAAAACTAATAAGTATTCCAACTTCTATTAGAGATTCTTCTTTTATATTATCTATTGATAAACTATATTTTCTAGTTGCTAGAAATAAAAAGTATCCGCCAAGAACCCACTCTAAGTTCATTATTTCATATGGCATAAAAGAAACTAGTGCTGGGAATAAAAGCAAATAAATAATTGGCCTTTCTGTTGTATTAATTCCATCATTTTTAGCAGAATTTTTTATCCACCTGTTATAGCCCTGAAGCATCATCATAAATAAAACTATAAAGACGAAGTAATTTGTTAATGAAGGTTCGTTTATTTGAGAATTGTGATTTTCTCTTATTTTGAATATTACAACAACAGTCAAATATATATATGATAATATACTAGCTAAATAAGAAGATTTGCTGTATAGCTTTGTGAGCATATTCTCTTTTATTATATTTGTAAGATAAAGAATCTAATCATGATGAAAAATTTTTTTGAAGCAATCGCCTATGTGTTTGAAGAAGTTCTGTTTGTTCCTTTTAATTTTTTAAGACAACTTGAGTTAGATAATTGGTGGATAGCTAATGCTATGACTTGGGTTTTCTTATTTTCGGGGATCTGTGCAGCTGCTTACTGGATTAATCAACTTAAGGGTTTTGATGAAAGAGGTGAGGAAAATAAAGATCCTTCAGCTCATTCTTTTTTATAAATCAAATCCAATATCCTTTCTATAGTACATTCCTTTGTAGTTTATTTTTTGAAGTCCTTCATATGATTTTTTTAATGCTTCAGACATGTTGTCTCCTAGTCCTGTGACCGTAATTACCCTTCCTCCAGATGTGATTATTTTTTTGTCTTTAATGGTGGTTCCCGAATGAAAAACCAAAGTGTCTTTGATATCACTTATTCCCTCAATTTCATGTCCTTTTTCATACTCTTCTGGATATCCTCCTGAAACTGACATAACCGTTGACGCAATTCTTGGATCTATTTCAAGTTTTATTTTACTTAAGGTTTTATTTGCAGTTGCTTCAAAAAGAGAAACTAAATCATTTTTAATTCTAGGGATGACAACCTCTGTTTCAGGATCTCCCATTCGCACGTTGTATTCTATAACCTTAGGGTCTCCATTGACATTTATTAATCCAATAAAAACAAATCCTTGATATGGTAAATTATCTTTCTTAAATCCTAATAATGTTGGTTCTATGATTCGGTCATTAATTTTTTTTATAAACTTTTCATCTGCAAATGGAACAGGCGAAATTGCTCCCATTCCTCCAGTGTTTAAGCCCTTATCTTTCTCTCCTATTTTTTTATAATCTTTCGCCATTGGAAGTGTTATTCCTGTTTCGCCGTCTGTTAACACAAAACATGATAATTCTATTCCATCTAGAAATTCTTCAATAACAACTTTTTCAGATGCTTGACCAAACTTCTTGTTTATTAACATGGACTTAAGCTCTGATTTTGCTTCATTAATATCATCAATAATCAAAACTCCTTTCCCTGCAGCTAACCCGTCTGCTTTTAAAACATATGGAGGGCTCATGGTTTCCAAGAAACGAAGGCCTTTTTCAATTGAATTGGAGGTAAATTCAGAATGTTTAGCCGTTGGAATATTGTGACGGTTCATGAATGCTTTAGCAAAGGACTTGCTTCCTTCGAGTTTTGAAGCTTTACTGTCTGGTCCAATTAAACTTACTAGCTTTAATTTATCGTCTAATTCAAAATATTCTTTAATTCCTCCGACTAATGGAGCTTCAGGGCCTACAATTACCATTTCAATATCATACTTTATTACCGCTTCCTTAATAGATTCGAAATCAGTGACAGAAATTGCAAGATTAGTCGCTATTTCTGATGTTCCTGCATTGCCGGGAGAAACATAAAGATTTTTGCATTTTGGGCTTTGAGCTAATTTCCAGCAAAATGTATGTTCACGACCACCTGACCCAATAACTAAAATATTCATGATTTTTTTTTCAAATATAAGTTTTTACTTGTCCTGGCTAAAAAATTGATTAACCTTTTCTGTTAGGTTTTTTGAAATTTCTTCATGATTTTTTTTAGGAAGTATTTCATTTAATTTTAAATTACTTAAATCGCTTGTTTTACAACAATAAAAATAATCAGACAACCCCTCTAGCCTGCTTTTTTGATTAATATGGTCAAGCCCATCAGTTAAAAAAATAACTTTTGTTCCGAGAGAAATTGCAGGAAGAGCCGTGTGTATTCTAGATGTAATTACAAGCTTAGATTTAGAAATCATATCCAATTGTTTTTGTGCTAATAAGAATTTTTCTTGCTCAGTATGTTGGGTTATATCAACAATTTGAGATTTCGTTGTAACTTTTAAAGGTTTTTGATCTGAAATAAAGGCTTCAAGTTTTCTTTTTGATTTTTTATAATTATAATACTTTTTAGGGAACTTAGCCAATTGGATAAAAATATTATTCATGCTAATTTTTGGATTCATTCTTTCTAGGGCGCTCATAACGAGAATTCCCTCTTTTTTATAATCTTTATTCTTGTTTTGTAAGGTAAGGGTCAAACAGCCAGAAAAGTATGCCTTAATTCCTCTTTTAGATAAAATTTTTTGAGTATAAGTATCTCTGCAACCAATGGGCTCATGTTTTTTAAAATATTCAATTCCTGAACTACTTAGCATCTTTTTTTTTGCTGTTGGATTTAAATGAAATGAAATAATTAAAGGTTTTATATTTTTTGTTGGCGGCCAGTTTTTTGAATTTTCCATAAACCATCCATTCATTATTAAATTTAATGATGGGCCAGGGTAAATATTTAGTTTTTCTCTATCTACATTAATGAATTTTTTACCAATTAATTCTTTTGCAGCTATACTTTGAATATAGTCTCCCAAGTTATTTGATTTTGAATAGGATAAAAAACCTCTCTGATTTTTATTCATATTTTCTTAAACTCCTTAACTCTTTTTTCTTCATTAAAAAGATCTATTATGTTTTGACGAGCTGCTATTCCTGTTTTATCATGCTTACCCTTTAGAAAAAGTTTTATTTGCTCAATATCTTTTATTCCATTAAATAAAAACCCTGTATTCCCAATTGCTTTTGGTATTCCAAAAACCGCATTCCCAATTGGAATGCATTCACATAGCATTGCCTCACAAAGAGAGTTCGGTAGTCCTTCAAGTCTTGATGCTTGAATATAATATTGACTTTCAGAAAAGTAATCTCTTAATTCTGTTTTATTTTTTGTTTTAATAAGCTCAACATTTGATGGCCTAATGTCCAAGGGGATTATGCTTTCAGACTTTAACCCTACAACCCTAAAATTAAAACTTGGAAGCTCACTGGCTAATTTTAATATTAGAGGAATCCCTTTTAGCTTTAAAACTCTAGAGTCATTAAAATTAGCAACAGTTAAAACTGTTTTCGGTAATTTTAAAAGTGATCGTTTCCAAAAACTTGAAGAATAGCTCGTGGGGACAATTTTAATTTTTTTTTCAATTTTAGGCATCCAATTAATAAGTCCTGAATTTATCTTATTCTGTAAAAAAGCATTCTTACATCCCTTTGATAAAGTCTCATCTACTACCCATATTTGAGATGCTAATTTAAAATTCATTTTTACAATTTTTTGCCTTAAATTGTTTTTTGAAAAAACTCCATGATTGATCTCTTGATCGGATACAGCATCATAGCCTCCAACCATGATGATGCTTTTAACCGAGAAAACTCTTGAAATAATTAACGGTATAAATGCATGATAGTCACTAAACCAGATTACAATACAATTTGATCTTGGTATAACAAAAATCCCTTTTAAAAGTTCTTTAATTCTGTTAATTGAAAAAAGAAAAATATTTTTTAATGGGGGAGATGCTATTTCAAAAACTTGATGCCCTATTGATTTTAAAGTTTCTATATCTTTTATCACAAACGAAGTTGGCAAAGTGTAAACAAAACTTATTTTTTTTGGCTTAAACATGATTAGTTTTTAGAGATAGTCTATTTGCTATTTTTCTATCATTGCTTAATCTTGGCACTTTGTTTTGCCCTCCAAGTTTTCCTATTTTTTTCATATAACTTTCAAAACCACGCTCTACTACGAGAGAAATATTGATTGGTTTTAAGACTTTTCCTTTTATTAAATCATCATAATATATATTTTGTTTTCTCATCTCGATGTCAAGTGCTTTTGAAAACTCTTTAATGTTCTTGGGTGGTGTTTTAAAATCAATTAACCAATCGTGATATGGTAAACCTGAGTTTGGGTTTATTTGAGGTGCTACCGTAAATTCACGAACTTCAATTGGAGTTGAATTAATTACATTTTTCAATGCTGTTTCAACTTCTTTGCTAATAACATGCTCCCCAAACGCTGAAATAAAATGCTTGATTCTTCCCGTAATAACTATTCTGTAGGGTTTGTCAGAAACAAAGGACACAGTGTCTCCAATATTATATGACCAAAGCCCAGCATTTGATGATAAAATCAAAACATAATTAACCCCTAGCTTTACGTCTTTTAGAGAAATTCTTTCATGATCAGAATCCAAGAATTTCTCTACTTCAATAAATTCATAAAAAATTCCATTATTTAAAAGCAAGAGAAGTCCTTTCCCTTGAGGTTTGTCTTGATAAGCAAGAAACCCTTCTGAAGCAGGAAAAACCTCAACAGAGTCTACCTTTCTACCTATTAAGCTGTCAAATAAGCCTTGGTATGGTTCAAAATTAACTCCTCCATAAATAAATAGAGAAAAGTTTGGAAATTGTTTGCCTACACTATTTCGCGAATTGCATATTATTTTTTCAAAATACATCTGAACCCAAGAAGGAATTCCTCCTATAACTGTCATATTTTGATCAATGGTTTCCTTTACAATTTCATCAACCTTATCTTCCCAGTCTTCAATGCAATTTGTCTCCCAACTTGGCATTCTGTTTTTTTGTAAATATGATGGTACAAAATGAGCTACAATACCTGAAAGTCTTCCAATAGAAATTCCATTTATATTTTCTAAAACTGGACTTCCCTGAATAAATATTTGCTTTCCATTAACAAAGTCGACGTTTCCTGTTTGTTCTATATAATTTAAAATAGCATCTCTAGCAGAATTAATATGTGTAGGCATTGAATCCTTTGTTATTGGTATATATTTTGCACCTGAAGTTGTTCCGCTTGTTTTTGCAAAATACAATGGTTTTCCGGGCCATAAAACATCTTTTTCTCCTGCTATTATTGATTCAACATAAGGTCTAATTCCTTCATAATCATTTATCGGCACATTGGATTTAAAGTCTTCATAGTTTTTTATTAATTCGAAATCATGATCTCTACCAAATTTTGTTTGTGAAGCATTTTTAATTAAATCCTTTAAAGTTTTTTCTTGAGCACTAATTGGATTTTCAATCCATTTTTTGTTTTTCCAAACAATAAATTTTGCGAAAAGTTTAGCAGCTACTTTTTTCATTTACTATCTTGAGAAGTCTATAAATTTTTCTGGATCTAGAGGGTATCCTTCTGCCCACAGCTCAAAATGAAGGTGAAATCCTGTAGAAAACTCCCCTGTATTTCCAGCGGAAGCTATAACCTCTCCTGCTTCAACACTCTCGCCTTGTTGCTTTGATAAGGACGCGTTGTGTTTATAAACTGACAAAAGTCCATATGGGTGTTCTAAAATTATCACATAACCTGTCTCTGCGGTCCATTCTGAAAAAATAACCGTTCCCTCTGCCACAGATTTTATTGGTGTGTTTTCTTTTAACGCTATATCTACAGCAAAATGCTTTTCATCTATATTGAATTTTTCTGACACTATTCCTTTTGCTGGTGTAAATAAGATAAAAAGTGGTTTGTCTTCATTATCACTAATTATATTGTATTTATCCTCTTCTGCAACTATCAATCGCAATATTGAATCTTCTTCCGATGTTTTTATTGGATTTTCAAATAGCTTTTGAGTATTATCTATAGCTAAAGTGGATATCTCTTCTGCTTTAATATTTCCAGAAAGTGCACTTTTTATTGCATGAAGATATCTCTGCTGTTTTTCTATTTTCAATGTTATTGAATCAATTTTAATAGCATTTGAAATTGCTTCTATTCTCATTTTACTTGATGGATATCCTGGAATAAACTCTTTAATTGGAGAATAGGAAATAATAAAATAGGTGGTGGTTGCTATTATTGTAATAGACAAAACTGAAGCTAGAATGACAGCAACTCTTGAAAGCGTAAAGTGAAACTTGTCTTCAAAAGTGTCTTCGCTTATAACTACTATTCTGTATTGATTAAATAATTTTTTAAATCCAGATATTTTATTTTGTTTTTCATCACTCATCTTAAACAAAGATACAACTTCAACTATGATAATCGCCCCTTGGTTTTTGCTTTGAAATATTTCTTTATCTTTGTTTTAAATATATTTTAATATGTTAAGTAATATTTTAAACGGAATGATTGGTGGTCCTCAAGTTATTTTAATTTTGGCAGCTGTTTTATTATTATTTGGTGGTCGAAAAATCCCTGAACTTATGAGAGGCTTAGGAAGTGGTATTAAGGAGTTTAAAAATGCTTCTAAAGAAGAAGATTCCAAAAAAGAAGATAAGGAGAAAAAATAAATTTCACCTATTTTTATTGAACGAAACACTTTTAATTATTGTTTCCAACTCAAACATGTAATCTCTCTTGCTCATTGAGGGAGCAAAAACAAACCCTTCTATTGCTATCCATCTTTTTCTAAGTGTGTCGGATGTTAAATAATTTATAAATGGTCCTGCCATATAATCGTTAGCTACTTCCCAAGTCCCCTTTGTTAAGTAGGACGCTCCTCCTAACAACTGTGTTTTATAAAAATACGGTTTATAAGCCTTTTCAGTAATCATATATGAGCCTTTTAATCTTCCAGGTATATGTGTTTTTCCTATTGAATCTCTAAGTCCTATTATTGACTTGGATATATTTTTGTCAAATATTTTGATTGGAATTGAATAAACAATAAGGTTTAGATGTCCTTTGGATATGCGTTTTTGAACCCATATAAAATTAGCAGTGTCCTTAACTACTTTATATGCTGAAGGATACTTAATTTGAACTTCAAACCTGTTTTGAATGTTTCTTTCCGTGCTCAAAGACTTTGAAATTCGTCTTGACTTTTCTTTGATTTCATTCTCAACAAATACTCCTTTTATTAATTTTTCATTTTGTTCTAGAAAAAACATCATCTCCTCAGAATCAGCGCCATGTATTTTTGCAACAACCTGAGGCCTAGCATACAAGTCTGAGTAAAGATTAAACTTAGCTACTGAATCTTTCACAAATTGAATTATATTTCTAGAGTGTCTTGCGAAACCGTTAAAAATTTTTGGTTCTAAATATTTAAATGAAAATTGAGGTTCGTCAATTGGAAGTCCTTCATATGTTTCCCCTAAAGAAGATCTCACTTTTTTTCCTAAATCTCCTTCCCAGTTGGTTTTTGTCATAACAACATTCACCGTATTTATATTACCACTAGAATCTGGAGTATATCTAACTGATGGTTTGCTGTCACAAGTAACAAGAGTGAAAAAAATAAACAAAACACCTGATATTATGTTTAAAGAGAAAAAAAAGTTTTTTATAACAGCATTCATTTAATAAATATATAAAATAAGTTTGAGGGTTAATTTAAGGCCTCTATTCCTGGAAGTTTTTTACCTTCCAGGCTCTCAAGCATAGCTCCTCCTCCTGTGGAAACATAGCTCATTTTATTGGCAAAGCCAAATTTTTTAACTGCTGCCACCGAGTCTCCTCCTCCCACTAGTGAAAAAGCTCCTTTAGATGTGGCCTCTGCAATTAACTCTCCTAACGCTATCGTTCCTTTAGAAAAATTATTAAATTCAAATACTCCCAAAGGGCCGTTCCATAAAATTGTTTTTGATTTTTGTATTAAAGGTTTGATTCTTTCAATACTTTCTGGTCCAAAATCCAAGCCCTGCCATCCTAGGGGAATATTGCTAATTGAACATGTTTTAGTGTTAGCTGAATTGCTAAAGCTATCTGCTATTATTACATCTGATGGCAAGTGAATTTGCACTTCTTTTTCTTTGGCTTTTTCTATCAACTTCAACGCATATTCACAAAAATCTGGCTCACATATTGAGTCTCCTATTGAACCTCCTTGAGCTTGAATAAAAGTATATGCCATTCCCCCTCCAATAAGAATGTCGTTTACCGAATCCAGAAGACTTTCAATGATTGTGATTTTAGAAGATACTTTAGCCCCTCCTAAAATAGCAAGTATTGGTTTTTTTCCTTTATTAACTATTTTATCAATAGAGTTAACTTCTTTTTCTAGTAGTTTCCCTAAATATTTGTTTTTGAAAAATTGCGCTATAATCGTTGTAGAAGAATGAGCCCTATGAGCTGTTCCAAAAGCATCATTTATATATACTGTTCCTAATCTAGATAATTGCTTAGCAAAAGTGATTTCTCCTTTTGTTTCTTCTGGGTGAAATCTAATGTTTTCCATTAATACTACTTCGCCTGAACGCAGTGATTTGGTCATTAACTCTGCTTTTTCTCCAATTGTTGAAGAACAAAAAAGGACTTTTTGTTTCAATATCCTTGAGACCTCATCTACAATTAATGAGCATGAAAAATTTGCATCAACACCTTTTGGCCTTCCTATATGCGTTAGAAGGATTACGCTTCCCCCTTTTTTTAATACCGTCAAAATAGTTTCTTTTGAGGCTTCTATTCTTGTTGTGTCTGTTACTTTATTTTTATTATCCAAAGGAACGTTGTAGTCAACTCTAATAATAACACGCTCTCCTTCAAAGTTTACATTCTTGATTGTGTTCATGAAATCTATTTATAGAACAAAATTAGAACAATTTTTATGCTCATGGCTACTTTTCTAAACCAATAAATACGATAAGTTTCTGAGGAAAAAATAATATGTACTTTTAAGCTTGTTTTTATACTAAAATAAAATGATAGACTTTTGGGGACAAGAAAATTTAGCTAAAAAAATAAATCGAGAATTAGAGAGAAATGAGCTTCCCCAAACCCAATTAATCGCAGATGAATATGGCGGTGGAGGCCTTCTTTTAGCAGTTGCTATTGCAAAAGAATTGCTTGGACGTCATCCTTTCAAGCACCCTGACTTTTTTATTTGTTTCCCAGTAATTAAAATTGATAAAAAAACTGAAGTTTCTCTTGACTTAATTGAGGCTTTCAAATCATTTTATGAAAAAAATAATTATTGTAGTCTAACTGACTGGCTTCTTAGCCTAGGGTCTTCTAATAAGCAGGGCTCAATTGGTGTTGAAGAAGTTAACCAATTGCATCAAAAGATAAGCCTTAAAGCTTACGAGGGGAAAAGTAAGGTTTGTCTTATATGGGCTCCAGAACTTCTCAATATTTCAGCTGCAAATAAAATGCTTAAAATACTGGAAGAGCCTCCCGCTAAAACCTATTTTATGATGATTAGCGAAAAACCTGACCAAGTATTACCAACTATCTATTCCCGCTCAATTTTGTTATCTCTAAGCAAAATATCAATAGCAAAAATAAAAGAAAAACTAATTAACGCTGGTGTTGAAAATGCTTCAGAAATAGCAAATGCCTCTGAAGGAAACTGGGCGATTGCGCTTGAATTATCTAAAAATTCAACTTTAAGAAAAAAACTTGAATCTGTTTGGATTAAAGGCTTAAGGAGTGCCTTTAAATCAATCGGAAATAAAGCAATTGTAGTTGATCTGATGAGTTGGGCTGATGATGTATCGAAGCTTACTAGAGATGAGCAAAAAGCTTTTTTGGAGCTTGGGTCTGTTCTTATTAGGTCTGCTTTAGTCACGAACTATGGCGCAAACAAGGCCTCTCATTATTTAAGCTTAAACAGTTTTAATGTTAAAAAGTTAGCGCCTTTTGTTAATGGTAAAAACATCATTAATATTACTAGTTTACTAGAAGAAACATATTATCAAGTGAAAAGAAATGCAAATTCAAAAATATTATTTTCAAATTTCATATTAAAGATTGCTAAGTATTTGAATAAAAAAGAAGACTAGTTGCTTTTTCTAAAAACAAATACACTAGACGAATAGTTTCCGTTAAAAACTCCTACAATATTTGAAATTGTTCCAACTATGAAAGCCACAATCCAAGGTAAAAACATTTTTTTTCGTCTTGCTGAAAGTAAAGAGATGTAGTATGCATCTAGAGGTAATGGCTTTGTTTTAAATAAAACAAATTTTTCCTTTTTCAAAAGCTCAATAAGCCCTTTAGGGGTAAAATGCCAGAGATGTCTTGGAACATCAAGGGCCGCCCATTCTTCTTTAAACACCTGTGAATCAAAGCTTTGTATGTTTGGAACTGCTAACACAAGTGATCCCTCTTTAGATAAAAGCTCTGATAAAGCGCTTATGCATTTAGTCGGGCTGGGTACATGTTCTAGCACATGCCATAGTGTGATTATGTTATAACTAGATGTTCCAAGGTGCTTAACTGACGAAAAAACACTTATCCCTTTAGATTGACAAATTTTTTGTGATGACAGACTTTTTTCAATTCCCGTTACTGGAATTTGCTTATCTGATATATATTTTAAAAAATCTCCGTTTCCACATCCGTAATCAAGAAGTTTTGTTTGTTTGACTAAAGACTTGATAATTTTATATTTAAAAAACATCATGGCCCTCCGGCTAATGAAGTATAGTTTATCCGTAAAGGTTTTTGATTCTACCTTGTGGGAATTATAAATGTTCGTTTTATAGAAACGATACATGTCCTCCTCTAAGTCAATTTTTGTTTTTGCAACAGATCGTTCATTGTTGTAATAAACAGAAAACAGTTCTCCTGTGACTAATCTGTCTTTTGCTGTACAATAATAATTATTATATTTTTTCATTTGTTTCACGTGGAACATTATCTACCCAAAGCAACTAACAGGACACTAATATCACTAGGATTAATTCCGCTTATTCTACTCGCTTGTGATAGTGATTGGGGCAATATGTTGTTTAACTTTTCTTTTGCTTCGCTTGACAATGACGCGAGTTCATTATAATTGAAAGAGACGGGTATTGATATGTTCTCTAGTCTATGAATTTTATCTGCCATTTGCTTTTCCTTGGCAATGTATCCGGAATATTTAATTTGAATTTCTGCCTGCTCTAAAATTATTTCGTTGATTTTCTCTTTTTCAATAAACTCAGAAACCTTAGGGAGCTTCTTTAAGTCGTCCATTATTATATTTGGTCTGGCAAGAACCTTAGCGAGCTTTCCTGCCTGCCTTACGGGGGAAGATTTTTTTGATTTTAATATTACGTTAAGCATTTTAGGATCAAAACTAGTATTGTTTAAAAATTTTATTGATTTTTCTGTTAACGCCATTTTTGCCTCAAGAGACTTCATTCTTTTTGAACTAGCCAAACCTATGTTAAAAGCCAAGGGCGTTAGTCGTTCGTCTGCATTATCTTGACGAAGTAAGGTTCTATATTCTGCTCTGGAAGTAAACATCCTATAGGGCTCTTCGGTCCCCTTAAGCACAAGGTCGTCAATTAGAACCCCTATATAAGCTTCATCTCTTTTTAAAACAAAAGGATCACAATCCTGATGCTTGAGGTTTGCATTTACGCCCGCAATTATCCCCTGGGCGGCAGCTTCCTCATAACCTGTTGTACCGTTTATTTGTCCTGCAAAGAATAAGTTTTCAATGATTTTAGTTTCGAGACTGTGCTTTAGCTGGGTTGGCTGAAAGTAGTCGTATTCAATCGCATAACCTGGCCTAAAGAATTTAACTTTCTCAAAGCCTTGAACTTTTTTTAAGGCTTCATATTGAATTTCTTGAGGAAGTGATGTGGAAAAGCCATTAACATAAACCTCAACAGTGTTCCATCCTTCAGGTTCTACAAAAATCTGATGTCTTGGTTTTTCAGAGAAGCGACTTATTTTATCTTCAATTGAGGGGCAATACCTGGGACCTGTACTTTGGATGCTACCGTTAAACATTGGAGATCGATCAAAGCCAGTTCTAAGCAGGTCGTGAACTTCTTCACTGGTGTAAGTAATATGACAACTTCTTTGAGAATTTAATTTGTTTGTGGTTTCTAAAAAACTAAAAGTTCCTGGGCGATCATCTCCAGGCTGTTCTTCCATTAGTGAGTAGTTAAGTGATCTGCCATCAACTCTTGGAGGTGTTCCAGTCTTCATTCGGCCAGATATAAAACCATGCGACTCCAAACAATGCGTTAATCCAATTGATGGACTTTCACCAGCCCTACCTCCACCAAAGTTTTTCTCCCCAATGTGAATGAGGCCGTTTAAAAAAGTTCCGTTTGTAAGAATAATTGTTTTAGAATGTATAGATATGTCAAGGGAAGTTTTTACACCAACGGCTATTCCATTTTCAACAATTAGACTTGTTACCATTTCTTGATAAAAGTCGAGATTATTTGTTTTCTCTAAAAGATCTCTCCAGTTTTGGGAGAACATAGATCTGTCGGATTGGACACGAGGGGACCACATTGCTGGACCTTTAGACCTGTTCAACATTTTAAATTGTATTGCGCTGTAATCTGATACTGTTCCGCTGTAACCGCCTAGAGCGTCAATTTCACGAACAATTTGGCCTTTTGCGATACCTCCCATGGCGGGATTACATGACATCTGACCAAGAGTTTGAAGGTTCATGGTGATTAATAACGTGCTAGAGCCAAGGTTGGCTGATGCTGCCGCTGCTTCACATCCTGCATGACCTCCGCCAACAACAATAACATCATATTTTTTATCAAACATATATAATAGAAATTAATGTTTCACGTGGAACATGTTGATCATTTTATCTTCTTCATTTGACATTTTATTTTTAAGAGCCTTAGTCTTATCATGAAAACCTAAACAATGAAGAAAACCATGGGATATTAATCTAAGGGTCTCATTTTCAATACTTTGATTAAATATTTTTGCATTTTCAAAAGTCTGTTCTGTTGAAATATAGACCTCTGCAACTATATTTTTATTAGTCCCGTAAGGGAAGGTAAGAATGTCCGTGTGAGTATTATGGTTTAAGTATTTCAAATTTAAACTTAACATGTGTTCCGTTGAAACAAATGAATAAACTAGCTTTTTTACTGATACGCTATAGGCTAATGCGGATGAAATGAGCCATTCCTTTATACGGTCTTCATCAATCTGGGGGGACATGTTAATAAATTGTATCATTTCATTTACAAATATACACCAATCTAAATGCAGTTGAAACTAAGCGATTCTTTATATTTACAGCATCATGAAAGAAAGAGTTAGATTCGCGCCAAGCCCAACCGGCCCTTTACACATTGGAGGCTTAAGAACGGCGCTTTTTAACTACCTGTACACAAAAAGCAGAAACGGGACTTTTATATTACGTATTGAGGACACTGACAGAAACAGACTTGTAAAAAACAGTGATAAATACATAGAAAAAGCCTTATCCTGGGCGGGTATAATTCCTGACGAGAGCCCGTCTTTAGGCGGAGAATATGGTCCTTACATGCAAAGCGAAAGAATTAGTATTTATAATGAAAAAATTGAACTGTTGATTGCAGCCGATAAGGCGTATTATGCTTTTGACACAGATGAAGAGCTCGGAAGGCTAAGAAGTGAAAAAGAAAAAAAGGGATTAGTTTTTAAATACGATTATTCAACAAGATGTTCACTAGACAATTCTTTATCTATGAACGGTGAAGATATAGATACAAGAATTAAAAAAGATTCTTTTGTGATTCGTCTTAAAGTTAATAGTGGAAAAACAATATCCGAAGATCTTTTGAGAGGTCTTGTGCATTTTGACAACAGTGTTCTTGATGATAAAATATTGGTTAAAACGGATGGGTTTCCAACCTATCACTTTGCAAATATTGTGGATGACCATTTGATGAAAATAACAACTGTAATTAGGGGAGAAGAGTGGCTTCCTTCTCTTCCGCTTCACGGCTTGATACACGAAGCTTTTGGATGGGAAAAACCAAATTACATACATCTCCCTTTAATCCTTAAACCTTATGGAAAAGGCAAGCTTTCAAAGCGTGATGGAGCGAAAGGTGGATTTCCTATATTTCCGCTAAGCTGGGAAAAAGATGAGGGATTTAAAGAGATGGGCTTTTTAAGCAGCGGAATGATTAACTACTTAGCGCTGCTTGGCTGGAACCCCGGTAGTGATGATGAGTTTTTTAACCTAGACGACTTAATAAAGCTATTTAACATTAAAGGTCTTCAAAAAGGAGGTGCAAAATTTGATTTTGAAAAAGCAAAGTGGATTAACCAGCAACATCTGTTAAGACTTGATTTTAATGAATTTGAAATAAACTTTCCTGAGCGTGTAATAGATTTAAAAAACAAATATCCTTCAAAGTGTGCTGAAATCTTTTTACTAGTAAGAGAAAGATTAAAACTGGCTGGTGACTTTGAAAAAGAGATTGAGTTTTTTTTAAAGGATCCTGCAGATTATGATCAGAAAGCAATAAATAAATTGCGATCAAAAAACGATGTTGAGGTAATAATAAAAGAAATAGAAGCTGTTGTTGAAAAAAATGGTGTTGATAGGCTTAAAGAAAACTTGAGTACTTTGTCTGGTAATAAAAATATTAATTTTGGCTCAATAATGCAGCTTCTAAGAATAAGTTTAGTGGGAAAATTGTCTGGTCCAGACATTGTTAAAGTTTCAGTGTTAATAGAAAAAAGCTTAACTTTAAAAAGATTGGCTAATTTAAAAAATCATATTAAAAATAATTTATCATGACTATATTTTCAACAATATTAACCGTATTTACAGTTCTAATTATTTTGTCTGGAGTGTTTATTGTCAAACAACAAACCTCTGCATTAGTAGAGCGATTTGGTAGGTTTTTAGCGGTGAGACCTCCTGGACTTCATATAAAAATTCCTTTCGTTGATAAGATCTCAGGTCGATTAAGTCTAAGAATTCTTCAGCTTGACGTTATTGTTGAAACTAAAACTAAAGACGATGTTTTTGTTAAACTTAAGGTGTCAGTTCAATATAAAGTTATTGAAGATAAGGTCTTTGATGCTTTTTATAAACTAGACTTTCCTCAGGATCAAATAACGTCTTATGTTTTTGACGTGGTCAGAGCAGAGGTGCCTAAAATGATCCTTGATGATGTGTTTGAGAAAAAAGATGAAATTGCTAATGCAGTAAAGAGCGAGCTTAATGAGGCAATGAGTAGTTATGGGTATAACATAATTAAAACATTAGTAACGGACATAGATCCTGATGCTGAAGTTAAAACTGCTATGAATAAAATTAATGCTGCAGAGCGACAAAAGGTTGCTGCTCAGTATGAAGGTGATGCGGCAAGAATTTTAATTGTAGAAAAAGCAAAAGCTGAAGCTGAAAGCAAAAGGCTTCAAGGTCGGGGTATTGCTGATCAAAGAAGAGAAATTGCTCGAGGCCTAGAGGAGTCCGTGGATGTTCTTAATAATGTCGGCATAAACTCTCAAGAAGCTTCTGCTTTAATTGTAGTTACTCAACATTATGATACTTTGCAGTCAATTGGAAGCGAAACAAACAGTAACCTTATCTTGCTGCCGAATTCACCTCAAGCAGGAAGTGAAATGTTGAACAACATGGTTGCCTCGTTTACAGCAAGTAACCAAATTGGAGAGGCGATGAAGGAGCAAAATCTAAAGCTAAAAGGTGATGCCAAAAAAGAATAAAAATGTGTTTACTTCTTTTTAACCCAACTATCCCTCAGACCAACAGTTTTATTAAAAATAAAATTAGTAGGGGAGCTCTTTTTGTCTAAATTAAAATAGCCCACTCTTTGAAATTGATAAGAGCTTCCTTGTTTAGCGCTCAATATGCTTGGCTCTACAAAGGCGCTTTGAGTTATGAGTGAGTTAGGGTTAACAAAGTCAATAAAACTTTTATCCTTGTGTTGATCTGGAGAGGGGTCAACAAAAAGACGATCATAAATGTTTACTTTAACTTTTATCGCGTGTTTTTCACTTACCCAATGAAGAGTGCCTTTGACCTTTCTTTTACTTGCCTCAGATCCTGAACCACTTTTGGAGTCTTTATCATAAGAGCAAAGAATCTCAACAACTTTACCCTCTTCATTTTTTACAACGGATTCTCCTTTAATTATGTAGGCGTTTTTAAGCCTTACCTCTTTACCTAGGGTAAGGCGAAAAAACTTTCTATTAGCTTCCTCTTTAAAGTCCTCTCTCTCTATAAGTAAATTTTTGGAAAAGGGTATTTCTCTTGTGCCAAGATCGATTTGTTCTGGATTAATTTCGCCACTTAACAGTTCTTCATGTTTATCATAGTTGATAATGGTTAACTTTACAGGGTTAAGAACAGCATTAACTCTTGGTGCAATTTTGTTTAAATGGTCCCTTGCGCAAAACTCTAATAGTGACGCCTCAATAATGTTTTCTCTTTTAGCAATTCCTGCAGTTTCAACAAACAGCCTTAAGGATTCTGAGGTGTATCCTCTTCTTCTAAGTCCTGATATAGTGGGCATTCTTGGATCGTCCCATCCGTTTACAAGCTGTTTATCAACTAGCTGTTTTAATTTTCTTTTTGAAGTAACTGTATATGACAAGTTAAGCCTTGCAAATTCAGTTTGTTTAGGAATACTTTTATTAATTGGAAGTGTTTTTAAGAACCAATCGTATAAGTCTCTGTGGGGCTTAAACTCTAGTGTGCATAGAGAGTGTGAGATTTGTTCAATATAATCTGACTCTCCATGGGTCCAGTCGTAAGTTGGATAAACCTTCCACTTGTCGCTAGTTCTATGGTGTGTTTTGTCAAGAACTCTATAAATAACAGGATCCCTCATTAGCATGTTTGGTGATTTCATGTCGATTTTTGCCCTTAAAACATATGAGCCTTCTGGATGTTTCCCTTCAGACATTTCTACAAATGTTTTTCTGCTCTTTGCAGGTGGTTGATTTCTAAACGGGCTTTCTGATCCAGGGGATAACGGCGTTCCCTTTTGTTCAGCAATAAGCTCTGAGCTTTGAGAATCTACATATGCTAAATTATTATCAATTAAAAACAGGGCCCACTTATAAAGCTGTTCAAAATAATCAGAGGCATAGCACTCCTTGTTCCATTTATATCCAAGCCATTTTATATCTTCTTTTATAGCCTCAACATATTTACTCTCTTCATTTTGAGGGTTTGTGTCGTCGAACCTTAAATTAACCGGGGCGTTATATTTTAGGCCTAAATTAAAATTTAAACATATCGCCTTTACGTGCCCTATGTGAAGAAAGCCGTTAGGTTCTGGAGGAAAACGAAAACGAAGAGATTTGGAGCTGAAGCCGTTTGTTAAATCATCTTCAATTATTTTTTCTATAAAGTTTAAAGCCGGGACGCTATTGTCCATAAATATTTTTTGGTAAATATATAAAGAGTGTGTGAACTATTCATTTGAAAACTAGTTTATATATTTGAGGTAATTATGGGGAAAATTAGATTAAAAAATGTTAAACTTTATTCAAATCACGGATGTCTGGACCAGGAGGAGTTAATTGGGAGTGATTATGTTTTACAACTAGAGGTTAGTGTTGATCTAAACAAATCATCAAAATCAGACAACCTTAATGATACTGTAGACTACGTAGCGCTAAATTCAATAATTAAAGAAGAAGCCCTTAAAAGATCTAAACTTCTGGAGGCTGTTGCAAAAAGAATAATTGATAGAATTTTTAACGAGCACGCGTCTGTAAAGAAAGCAAAGGTTGAAATCTCAAAAATAAATCCTCCAATTGGTGGTGATGTTGAGGCCGTCTCTATTATTCTTAAAAGAAAAGAAACTTAAAGGAATTAGTGCTATTTTTGCACCCACGGCATCGTGGCCGAGTGGCTAGGCAGAGCTCTGCAAAAGCTTCTACAGCGGTTCGAATCCGCTCGATGCCTCTTAAAGCCCGTTATAATTATTAGCGGGTTTTTTATTTTATATACTTTATTGACCCTCCCAACCTCGTATTTGTGATAAGTTTTTTGGGGCTTCCATAAACTCTAATTATTGCTCCTGTTGTAGCGTTTGCCTCCATCAACGTAGAGGCTGTAGCGTGAACAACAGATCCTATGCTTGCATGAATCATTGTTTGTTTAGAGCTAAGTTCTTCTGCAGAGCAAATTCCCCCTGTACTTGATTTGATTTCAACAACCGACGATTCCCCTTTTATGCTTACTGATCCTCCTGAAAACACCTCAACGGTGGCTCTGTCTGTGTTTACAATTCCTACTAATAAAGATCCTTCTTTAACTTTTATTTTTAAATTCGTTTGGTTTATTGTGTCTTTTAAAAAAACTTTTGAGCCTTGAAATAGTTTTAATTCATCAATGTCATTTCTATAATAAACGTCAACAAATATATTTCCTAATGAGAGTTTTTTATCTATTCCAGCCCTAAGCTTTAAGTTGTTGTTTTTAATTTTATATCCAAAAACAGAAGTGTCCTCATTTTTATCGCTTAATACAATTTTGTTTTCTTTAGATTTAATCAGGTTAACTTCAATCCCAGCATAAACACTTATAGTGCTAAAGTCGCCCAGCACACTAATGGTCTCTATTTTTTCTTGAGCTTGTAAAGGGAATAGTAGCGTTGATGTAAATAAAAAAAGTAAAATACGTTTCATGATTTATTTTTTAATGTTTTATTTTTATACTAAAGTCCAGGTGTCTATTTACTAAGTCTGCTTTTTTAACAGTTACCTCTATCGGGTCTCCAAGTTTATAAACTTTTCCTGAAGCGTAACCTTCTAGTTGGTGTTTTGTTTGGTCGTAAAAATATTGATCATTTTCAATACTTTTAACCGAAATCATTCCTTCACATTTATTTTCATTAATCTCAACATAAATTCCCCTATCTGTTACCCCTGATATTATTCCGTTAAAATCAGAACCTATCTTGTCTTCCATATATTTAATTTGCATATACTTTATAGAGTCTCTTTCTGCTTTTGTCGCTAATTGTTCTCTATAAGAGGAGTGAACGCAAGCGTCTTCCAGCGCGACCTTGTTAAATGCTTTTTCTCCATCTAAGTATTGTTGAAGCAAGCGGTGGGTTAACACGTCTGGATACCTTCTTATTGGAGAAGTAAAGTGTGAATAACTTTCAAAAGCTAAGCCATAATGGCCAATATTATTTGTTGTGTATACAGCTTTAGACATGCATCTTAAGGTTAATGTATCTATCATGTTCTGTTCTGGCTTTCCTTTAATGTTAAGCAATAAATTGTTTAGTGATTTTGTTAAATCCTTATTAGCTGTTTCAAGTTTATATCCAAATGTGTTTACTAAATTTTTTAAGTTTTTTATTTTCTCTATGTCTGGCTCATCGTGAACTCTATAAATAAAAGGTTTTACTGGTCTTTTTTTATTTATAAAGCCTGCTACTTTTTTATTAGCTAAAAGCATGAATTCTTCAACTAATTTATTTGATTCTTTTGATTCTTTAAGTTTTATGCTTTCAGGTTCATTTTTTTCATTTAGATTAAATCCAACTTCAACTCTATCAAAAGATAATGCCCCTAATTCTAATCTTTTATTTCTTAACTCTTTTGCTATATTATTTAATTCTAAAACTGCTTTAAAAGTTGAATTTGATATATAATATTCTTGTTTTACTAATGATATTGTTTTGCTAATATATGGCTTACCTGTTTCTATTACTTGTTGTATTTCTTCATAAGAAAATCTATTATCTGACTTTATTACTGTTCTTCCAAACCATTCTGAATAAATTTTTCCTTTATTATCCATTTCAAAAACTGCAGAAAAGGTGTATTTTTCTTCATTAGGTCGTAAAGAACATAAATTATTTGATAATATTTCTGGAAGCATGGGGACTACCCTGTCAACCAAATAAACAGATGTTGCTCTTTTATAAGCTTCATCATCAATTTTAGTGTTTTCTTTAACAAAATAGGAAACATCTGCAATATGAATTCCTATTTCAAATTTATCTTCTCCAATTTCCTTAAAAGATATTGCGTCATCAAAGTCTTTTGCTGTAATAGGATCAATAGTAAAGGTTAAAACATTTCTAAAATCTCTTCTTTTCTTTATTTCTTCATTCAGAATTTTTCTTTCAATTTTATCAGCACTTTCAATTATTTCTTTAGGAAAATTATATGGAAGACCATAATCGTATAAAATTGCATGCATTTCTACATCAATATCACCTGGTTTTCCTAACACCTCTATTATTTCTCCGAAAGGTGATTGAGCTCTTTCCGGCCATTCAGTAAGTTTAACCACTACTTTCTGACCATCCTCTGCTTTTTTCATTTCTTTTGATGAAATAAAAATATCTGTATACATTTTTGGTCCTCGTGTTAACACAAAACCAAAGTCTTTTTGTTTTTTAATTATACCAACATACTCGTGTTTAGATCTTTTAATAATTTCAACCACCTCTCCTGAAATATTATCTTTTCTATCGGGCCTTTTAAAAACATAAACTTTAACTGTATCATTATTCAAAGCTTTATTTATGTTTTTTTTAGATATAAAAATATCTTTTCCACTCATTAATAAGTATCCATTACCAGAACTTGTTATTTCTATAATACCCTCCTCATAAAACTTATTGTCCTCTATAAAACCATACCTTCCTTCAGATTCTTTAAAAATTCTTTTAGAAATAAATAAATCATTAAGTGTTTTTATAATATTGTTTTTTCCTTGAGTATCTTTGATTTCGAGGATAGATGAAACTTGCTTAAAATTATATAACTTTTTATTATTACTTTGAAAAAGGCGTAGTATTTTGCCTTCAAATCCTTTTGAATCTTTCTTATTTTTTGACATTCTTTATCTTAATCTTTCAAAATTAGGTATTAGATTTTGTAAAATACTTAACATTTATAAACAACTATAAACATTATCATTATTATTTAAATTAAATTAAATTAAAAATGATGATGATGATAGCTTGTTAATATAACAAATAACTTTTCCTTTTTTTATTTTGATTATAAGTAAATAATAATTTTTATACACTTATCAACTTATATAGATGTATATAAAAACATGTTTATCAGTTAAATATAAAAGTATTTAACAACTGTTAATATATTATAATAGTTAATAATAATATTTAAAAAACAATAAATATATGTTTATAAGAGTTTGAAAAATCTTAATAATAAAATAACATAAAAAAATAAAATATTTGTGTATAAGAAAAGTTTTTATACCTAATAAAATTAAACACATAAACAAATAAACTTATCTTTAATACGAACACCTTTTTAGCCGTTTATAAAAAAATTATTAACCAATAAAAAATAACATTATTTATTGTAAAAAAATGAAAAATGAAAATAGCAATAGGAAATGATCACGCCGGGGTATATTATAAAAATGAAATAATAAAATATTTAAAATTAGAAAATATAGAAGTAATTAATTACGGAACAGACACGGAGGAAAGTGTCGATTATCCTGATCACATTCATCCAGTATCTAATTTTGTTTCAAATAACAATGGAAGTTTGGGTATTATTATTTGCGGAAGCGGAAATGGAGCAGCAATGACTGCAAATAAAAGAGAAAACATAAGAGCTGCTCTCTGCTGGAATAATGAGCTTTCTAGACTTTCTAGGGAACATAATGACGCTAATATTATAAGTATTCCAGCAAGATTCGTTTCTGTTGAAGAGGCAATTCAAATGGTAAAAGTATTCAGCTCAACAAAATTCGAAGGGGGTAGACATCAAAAAAGAGTGAGTAAAATTCCTTGTTAATAATGATAAAATACAGTTTTTTCAATTTTGAACAGCTTTCTAACGTAAAGCTTTATCAAACACTTCAGCTTAGAGCTAAAGTTTTTGTAATAGAACAGAAATGCTTGTTTCAAGACATGGACGATCTAGATCAAAAAGCATATCATGTGTTGGTTGAAAAAAACAATAAATTGATTGGATATTCAAGAATAATAGAAAAAGGTATATATTATTCAAAGTTTTGCTCAATAGGCAGAGTTCTAGTTAATAAAGAAGAAAGGAAGAACAAAGTGGGAGACGGGCTGGTTGAATACAGTATTAAAATAGCCAAAAAATTATTTAAAAAGGATTCCATAAAAATATCCGCCCAGTCATATTTGATAAAATTTTACGAAAAGCACGGATTTATATATAAAGGAGAAGATTATTTAGAAGACGGAATTCCTCACAGCGCCATGTTTCTTGACTAATTTTTTTAGAACCCCTAATATTTCGGAAGAAAGACTAACAGACAAAGGAATGCGCTTCCCCATATAAAAAAATAAATAAATTCCTGGAGGACAATTATCAATAAAAAAATCACTAGTCTTATAAACCTCAGACTTAATCCTTCTTTTTATTAGGTTCCTGTCAACGGCTTTAGAAAAATGTTTTTTAGAAACAGCGTACCCAACGTAAAAAAAACCTTTTTCTTTTTCGCAATATCTAACACCAACATTCTTTTCTTTATGAAATTCTCCATTTTTAAAAAGAGACTTAAAAGCCTCTTTAGATTTTAAAGAAAGTAATTTATTTTTTTTCAATTGCTTTATCCCTTTTTAATTTCTTAAAAAACTCATTATTCTTTCGATTAACATCAGCCATGTATCCAGTTGGATCAATAATAACAGAAACAATGTCATCCTTAGGCCGGTCAATAACAAGCAAATACTCCGGCATGGACCAGGCCCAGTCTTTATTTATGGTCCAAGAAATTTTGTAAGGATTGTTTTTTTCACCCCTCATTAAAGAAATTGGTATGTACTGAATTTGATTACTCCCATCACTAAAGTTAATTAATACGTCTAAAGGCATTGGCATAGACCCAACCCTGTTTAAAGTAATATGAGTTTTTTTATCAACTTCATTAATTTCCTTAATGCCATAGTCAATTTGATTAGTAGTCTGTGTCCAGTCAGTTAAGTACCACTTTAGCTGTATTCCAGAAACTCGCTCCGCAACTCTTCTGAAATCGTTGGGTGTTGGGTGTGTAAACTTATGGGACTTATAATATTCCTTAATTGTGTTTGAAAGATTTTCTTGGCCAATCACATATCCCAACTGAGCCAAAAAAACAGCACCCTTACTATAAGCGGTACTTTCGTATGCCATATTATAATCATACCTGTTTGCATTTGTTGATTGTGGTTGTTCAAACCCAGAAAGAGCGAGACGTAAATAACTACTGTATGAACCACTAAGAGGAAACACTTTGTTTTCCTCTAAAATTTTATCTACTGCAAGCTTAGAAATATAAGAAGTAAAACCTTCGTCCATCCACTCGTGCTTCATCTCATTGGTTGCTAAAACATGCTGAAACCAAGAGTGGGCAAGTTCATGAGCTGTTACCCCTACCAAGCTTCCAAATTTTCTATTCCCGGTAATAAGAGTAAGCATGGCATATTCCATTCCCCCATCACCTCCATGAACGACGTTATACTCTTTATAAGGATAATCACCTATTGTGTTATTAAAAAACCGCATTAACTCTGCAGTTTTTGGTTGAAGTTTTTTCCAATTATCTATAATATCAGGATTATTTTTATAAAAGAAATGAAGTGTAACTCCTTTAGGGCCCGGGTAAGTATCGTGAATAAAGTCTGGATCAGCAGCCCATGTAAAATCGTGAACCATTGGAGCTATAAACCTCCAAGAAGTTTTTCCTTTTTTTGACTTAGATTTTTTCCCTCCATATCCATGACCATAATCTAGGGGGGTTTGAAGGTATCCACTAGCCGCCACCACATAATTTTTATCAATATTTATTGTCACATCAAAATCACCCCAAACTCCGTGAAACTCTCTTCCGATGTAAGGTTCGGCGTTCCAGCCGTCGTAATCATATTCAGCCATTTTAGGGTACCATTGACCCATAGAAAGAGCAACACCCTCCTTAGAGTCACGTCCAGCTCGACGAATCATTTTTGGAACCTGACCCTTAAAATCAAGCGTGATCGTGGTACTTTTCCCAGGAAGCAAAGGACTCTTTAAAGACACTTCAAGAATAGTTCCAGAATATTCAGCAGATAAAGACTCGCCTTCCTGCTTAACGTTTGAAACCTCTAGCCTCCCCTCCTCCTCTTCAGGTATAGCATTTATATCAACACTAAAGCGCTTGTTTTTGTCTTTACCGCTTATAATTCTTGTTGCCATTTCGCTTCCAGGCTTAAAAGCGTTAAAGTAAAGATGGTAAAACACCTTATTGATTGTGTCAGGAGAATTGTTAGAGTAAATTAATTTTTGTTCTCCACTATATTCAAAAGAATTGACATCCATATTTACAGTCATTTGGTAATCAACAGATTGTTGCCAATAGTTTTGAGAGATAACAGACGCGCTAAATGAAATAAATAAAAAAGAGAAGAGAAAAGTTCGTAACATATTAATAGAAGTTAAAATCCCACTAAAATAAACAAATCAATATTAAAAAAACTCTTTTAATGTTGAGCCCTGATCAAAACTCACTCCTTTTTCTGTCATTTTCAATGAAATAAGTTCATTAAAAGGGTCGTGCTCCATAAAAAGAAGCCAGTTTTCTTGACAGGCAGACTTTAAAAAAGATGTTTTTTCTTTTAAAGTAATTAGAGGCCTTGTATCGTAGCTCATTATATAAGGAACAGGAATGTGGCCAATTGTTGGAATTAAGTCAGCAGCAAAAACAATTGTTTTTTCTTTATACTTAACCACAGGAAGCATTTGTTTTTCTGTATGTCCATCAACCAGAATAATATCAAACCCCAGCTCTGAATTCTTGACATAAGGACCTTGATTTTTAATAAAATTTAGCTGACCACTTGATTCAATAGGGTTAATGTTTTCGGGAATAAAGGACGCTTTTTCTCTAATATTTGAGCTTTTTGCCCAATTCCAGTGATTTTGATGAACCCAGAATTTAGCATTTTTAAAAGCCGGAACATAATTACCCTTAGAATCTATACAAATAGAACCTCCACAATGATCAAAATGAAGATGAGTCAAAAAAACGTCAGTTATATCATCACGATGAAACCCATTTTCTAATAGAGACCTGTCTAGACTTAAGCCCCCCCACAACCCGTAATGACTAAAAAATTTTTCATCTTGCTTATTTCCAATACCTGTATCAACTAAAATTAATCGACCCCCATCTTCAATCAACAAAGACCTAGCGGCCATAGAAATTCTGTTTTTGTTATCGGGAGGATTTGTTTTTTCCCATAGAAGCCTCGGAACCACACTAAACATAGCGCCCCCATCTAACTTGAAATTTCCGGTTTCTATGGAATAAAGGTTCATGAGTTTAAATTTAGGTAAAATTAAAAAAAAGAATTTCATAAATTAGACAACACATAGGGAATATGTTTTAAAGCGCACTATAAAGAAACATATTAAATCTCTATTTTATATATTGCCCTTAAATTAAGCCAAGCATGGAAGGTAGCTTTGTGATTCTTTTAGTCGGATTTGTTATCGTTTCAATTGCAGGACAGCAAATAGCTAAAGTTTTCCAAAAAATTAAGCTTCCATTAATTACGGGTTTAATTATTACAGGAATATTAGCAGGGTCCTCTTTTTTAAATTTTATTCCTTCAGAATCGTTACCAAAATTAAACTTTCTTAATAACCTAGCTCTTGCCATAATAGCTTTTTCAGCAGGAGCAGAGTTTTATTTAAAAGAGCTAAGAAGTAGGATAAACAGCATAAAATGGATGACCGTGAGCCAGCTATTCATAACTGTAATACTAAGCACCTGGCTAATTTTCGAATTTTCTTCATATGTCCCTTTTATGGAAGATCAACCCGAAAACATAAGACTTATTATCGCCTTGCTGTTTGGGGTTATTTTTGTTGCCAGATCTCCTTCCTCGGCAATAGCGGTCATAAATGAAATGAAAGCAAATGGCCCATTTACTAAAACATCAATGGGGGTTACGGTTGTTAAAGATGTTTTAGTTATTATATTATTTGCAATATGCCTTTCTGCAGCGAAAACAGTAATTAAAAATGAAGATCTAGATTTTAATTTTTTAATTTTTTTAATACTTGATTTGGTATTATCATTTCTATTAGGAATAATTATAGGCATCATATTGAAAGCTCCCTTGTCACTAAAAATTAATAAAACAATAAAAGCGGTTGGGGTTTTGCTTATAGGATATAGTGTATATCTTTTTGCAGAATATATCCGAAGTAAAACGGGAATAATCATTGGCCATGAAATTGTTTTAGAGCCGCTTCTTGTTTGTATAATAGGCAGTTTTTATATAACAAACTTCACCAACAATAGGATTGAATTTGTTGAGCTTTTAGATGAAATAAGCCCAACTATTTACATAATCTTTTTTACGCTAACCGGAGCGTCTTTATCTGTTCAGACATTAATAAATGTCTTTTGGATCGCAATAGCCTTTTTTGCGTTACGAATTTTCTCAATGTTTTTGGCGGGAATATTTGGGGTGCTATCGGCAAAAGACGAAAAAAGATTTTTATTCATTTCATGGATGCCATATGTCACTCAGGCCGGGGTGGCTTTAGGCCTAACAACTATAATAGCAAATGAATTTCCTGAATGGGGATACGAGTTTCAAACAATTATTATAGCAATTATTGTAATTAACCAACTAATAGGCCCTTTACTGTTTAAGATATCAATAGAGATAGCCAAGGAAAGTCACTTAAAACATAAAAGTTCAGAATTTGATGGAATAAAAGATGCTATTATTTTTGGCCTAGAAAGCCAATCTATTGCTCTTGCCATGACCCTAAAGCAAAGCGGTTGGGTTCCCAAAATCATAACTTTTTCGGATGTTGAGGGGAAAACAAGTGATGACTTTGAGATTATTAAATCAGAGGATATTTCACTTCAATCATTTAAACAGCTAAACCTAAAAGGTGCCGACGCAATAGTATGTCTTTTATCAGATAAAGAGAACTACAAGATAGCAAACCTAGTATACGAACATTTTGGAACAAAGGACGTTATAGTTAGATATAATGGAGCAAGAGAATATTATGAGAGACTCATAAATATTGGAGTGAGAATAATTGACCCATCATTAGCCATGATCAATCTTCTAGACCACTTCGTGAGATCACCAAACGCAACCTCTCTCTTGTTGGGGCTTGACAAAAACAAAGACTCTGTTGATGTTGAAATAAGAAACAAAGACATACACGGAATGACATTGAGAGACCTTAGGTTTCCTACCGACGTTATTGTTCTTTCATTAATTAGAAAAGGACAGGTTCTAATTTCACACGGATACACAAGACTTAGAATTGGAGACTCTGTTACTTTGGTTGGGACGAAAGAAAGCGTTGAGAATGTTAGGTTTAAGCTAGAATCCTAGGTTATTTATTGAGAAAAAAGCCACTTAAAAAGAAAAGGATCGTTAAGCGCTAAATCCCAACTGTTATGCTTTATTTCATCATAAAGAGTAAGTTTTGTTTTAGATTTTAATCGAATTAATTTACGAGCTAATTTTTTTGAAAACTTGACATCAACTACATCATCTTTTTTTCCATGAAATAGCCACAAAGGAGTGCCTTTTATTTTATTAGCCCATGAAGGGCTTCCACCACCACAAATAGCAAATGCAGCTCGAAAAACCCCTGGGTTTTGAGCCAAAATCTCGATTGCACCCATAGCCCCCATTGAGAGGCCGCCGATATACCTTCTTGAAGGATCGATAGAATATTTTGATTCAAGACTATTTAAAAGCTCTATAACCCCTTTAAGCATATTGTTTTCAGAGAGAGTTTTATTAAAAACAAAACGCTTCTTATTTGTTTTTTCCCAGAAAGGAACATTCGCCCAGTAATCTTTAGCTTTACATTGCGGAAAAACAACAAAAGAATCATGTTGTTTTTGAAAATTATCAGATCCCATTACTTTTGATCCGTGAATTAGCTGAGATTCATTATTATTTCCTCTCTCGCCAGAACCATGAAGAAAGATTAATATAGGATAAGATTTTTCAGAAGAATAGTTTTTAGGAACAATTATCCTGTAGGGTATAGTGTCTTTATTGTTAGAATATATTTTGTAATCAAATTGAGCACTAACACATGCTGAAAAACAGAAAAACAGTAATAACTTCAAATTAAACATTTGATATTAAATTAATCATTCAGCTTTAAAACTGCCATGAAAGCTTCTTGAGGAATTTCAACACTTCCAATTTGTCGCATTTTTTTCTTTCCTTTTTTCTGTTTTTCAAGCAGTTTTCTTTTTCTAGAGATGTCCCCACCATAACACTTAGCAGTAACATCTTTTCGAAGAGCCTTAATGGTTTCACGAGATATTATTTTTGCCCCTATTGCAGCCTGAACAGGAATATCAAACTGTTGTCTAGGTATCAATTCTCTTAATTTTTCACACATTTTCTTTCCAATATTATATGCGTTATCCGCATGAATTAAGGCGGAAAGAGCATCTACTTGATTGCCATTTAAAAGAATATCAACCTTAACCAGCTTAGAGGATCTGAGTCCAATGGGAGAATAGTCAAAAGAGGCATATCCTTTTGAGACAGTTTTAAGGCGGTCATAAAAATCAAAAACTATCTCTGCTAAAGGCATATCAAAGGTTAGCTCTACTCTTTCTGGTGTTAAATAACTTTGATTGGTAATAACACCTCTTTTTTCTATACAAAGAGACATTATATTTCCTACAAAATCAGATTTAGTAATTATTGAAGCCTTAATGTAGGGCTCCTCAACACGATCTAAATATGAAGGATCAGGTAAATCGGAGGGATTGTTTACTGGGATTATTTCTTGAGGATTTTTTTTGATGTAAGCTTGATATGAAACATTCGGAACTGTAGTTATAACCGGCATTCCAAACTCTCTTTCTAGCCTTTCTTGAATAATTTCTAAATGTAACATTCCTAAAAAACCACAACGAAAACCGAACCCTAAAGCCGCCGAGCTTTCAGGAATAAAAACCAGAGAAGCGTCGTTAAGCTGAAGCTTTTCCATGCTTGAGCGCAGTTCTTCATAATCCTCGGTATCAACTGGATATATGCCAGCAAAAACCATC
Organism: Candidatus Marivariicella framensis; assembly: GCF_982709265.1. Taxonomy (NCBI): domain Bacteria; kingdom Pseudomonadati; phylum Bacteroidota; class Flavobacteriia; order Flavobacteriales; family Flavobacteriaceae; genus Candidatus Marivariicella; species Candidatus Marivariicella framensis. The sequence goes on from NZ_CEXPNT010000010.1 coordinate 62,961, forward strand.
GGCTTAACCTCTTCAAACCCATCTATAGCAGGAGTATTTATGCTTTTTGAGCTTACAATAGTATCTCCAACTTTAACTTCGCTTGCTTCTTTTATGCCCGTAATTAAATAACCAACATCTCCAGCAGACACAGAATTTTTAGGTTCTTGTTTTAGTTTTAATAATCCAACATCATCCACATTATAATCTTTGCCTGTGGCTAAAAACTTAACTTTATCTCCTTTTTTAATCTCTCCGTTTATTACTCTGAAATATGTCTCGACCCCCCTAAAAGGATTATAAATTGAATCGAAAATTAAGGCCTGTAAAGGCGAATTTAGATCTCCTTTTGGACAAGGAACCTTTGATATAATTGCCTCTAAAATTGATTTTATTCCTAGACCAGTTTTGGCAGACGCAGGTATTACATCTTCTGAATCACAGCCAAGCAACCCAACAATGTCATCGGTAACCTCTTCCGGATTAGCGGAAGGAAGATCAACTTTATTTAAAACAGGAATTATTTCTAAGTCATTTTCTAAAGCTAAATAGAGGTTTGAAATGGTTTGAGCTTGAATACTTTGAGCAGCATCAACCACCAGAAGAGCCCCCTCACAAGCGGCAATAGACCTAGAAACTTCATACGAAAAGTCAACATGGCCAGGAGTATCAATTAAGTTAAACACATATTTTTCACCTTGATGAAAATACTCCATTTGAATTGCATGAGATTTTATTGTTATTCCCCTCTCTCTTTCTATGTCCATGCTATCTAAAAGCTGATCCTTTTTTTCTCTTTCTGTAACAGATCCCGTGAAATCAAGAAGCCTGTCTGCAAGAGTGCTTTTGCCATGATCAATATGAGCAATTATGCAAAAGTTTCTAATATTTTTCATTTAATTTTGGAGTATAGGCATGCAAAGATATTAAATTGCATACCCATTACTCTTTTCTTGTTGAAGAACTTCATAAACAAAACACAAAAGAACCAACAACTAAGTTAAAACAGACTTTTTTATTAGTTTTGCACAAAAGATATCCTTTGTTAACTATAGGCAACATATCGCTCCCAGACTTCCCTCTTCTTTTGGCTCCAATGGAAGACGTTAGTGATCCTCCATTTAGAGCCTTATGTAAAAACCATGGCGCGGACATAATGTATACTGAGTTTATTTCAAGCGAAGGGCTTATAAGAGATGCGGCTAAAAGCGTTCAGAAACTTGATATTTATGAAAAAGAAAGACCTGTAGGGATTCAGATTTTCGGAGCAAATATAGATTCAATGTTAAAGGCCGTAGAGATAGTTGAGGCCACAAGCCCAGACATAATTGACATAAACTTTGGGTGCCCCGTAAAAAAAGTGGTTTGTAAAGGAGCGGGAGCAGGTATTTTAAAAGACATTCCTTTAATGGTTAAACTAACTGAGGCAATGGTGAAACACACGAGACTTCCTGTCACTATAAAAACCAGGTTAGGATGGGATCATGACTCTATAAAAATTGTTGAAGTAGCAGAGAGGCTCCAAGACGTGGGTGCTGCAGCAATATCTATTCACGGAAGGACACGAGCACAAATGTATAAGGGAGAGGCGGATTGGTCTAAAATTTCAGAGGTTAAAAATAATCCACGAATGCACATTCCTATTTTTGCAAACGGAGACATTAATACGCCTGAAAAAGCAAGAATTATTCGAGATGAATATGGGTTAGATGGAGCAATGATTGGACGGGCTGCAATAGGCAATCCATGGTTTTTTAATGAGGTAAAATCGTACCTAAAGGATAAAACTGTCACAAGCTCACCGTCTATAGGTCAAAGATTAGAAGCAGCGAGAAGTCATTTAAAAATGGCAATAGACTGGAAGGGGGAAACTTTAGGAGTTTTAGAGACAAGAAGACACTATACAAATTATTTCAAAGGCATCCCTGATTTTAAAAAGTATAGAACAAAAATGGTAACCTCCGATTTATCTCATGAAGTTTTTGCAGTTTTTGACGAGGTAGGAGACAAGTTTAAAAACCTTGCGAAAGTGTAGGCTAGTCTAAAGAATTTTGGATGCCTCTGGTAGCCCAAGCAGAGGTAATGGCTCCCAAGACAAAAACAGTTGTCAAAACAATAAAAATATTTTTTGAAATAAGCGATACGGGATAAGCTAAAGAAGTTCCAGGAACAAAAACGAAAGGATACAGGTCTTGAACAAAAATTAATACACTTCCAATAAGCACTCCTCCAACTGAACCAATTATAGAAATAAGCAAACCTAAAAAAAGAAAAACTCTTTGAATATTTTTTGGAGTTTCACCAAGAGCATAAAGTAATTTTAACTGAGAGGCCTTGTCTACCCTCATCATTATTAAAGATCCAATTAGATTGAATAAGGCAATTAAAATCACCAATGAGAAAATTAAATAAACAGCTAAGTTTTCAGTATTTATCATCTTATACAAGGCTGGGTTTTGCTCAGCCCTAGACTGTATTACAAAACGACCATCAAAATGTTGTTTTAAGTTTGAGAAAATCTCTTTTTCAGAATAATTAGAATCAATTTTAATTGAAATGTGTGAAAACTCATCATCTTCAAAACTCAACAATTTTCTTGCAAAATCAATTGAACAAAACGCATATTTTTTATCAATATCTTCACTTATTTGAAATATTCCGTTAACAAAGGCAGGCATTGTCACAAAAGGAGAGCCTTTAAATTTAAGCTTCCCTTTTTTTGGAGCTGACAACTCTAAGTATGATGAGTAATCATAAACACCGACGCCAAGACTCGAAGAAAGACCATAGCCTAAAACAACTGAATTTGAATCAAAATCAATCCATTCTCCAATTACCACTAAGCTGTCAACAGGGCTAGTTGAAGTATATGATGAAGAAACGCCCTTAATATAAGCAGCTTGATTCTTTCCTTCAAAACCGAAAAACACCTTTTCTTCAATCACTCGAGAAGAAGAAAGAATCCCTTTTGTGCTGAGTAAATCTTTCCATAGTTTTTCATCGACTTTTAGAGTTTTACCATTTTTAGGAATGATTTTGAAATCAGGCTCAAATTGATCATAAAAAGCCATTCCAAAATCTTTTAAACCCTCAAATCCACTTAAGACTATCAACAAAGCAGAAGAGCTTACAACTAAAACAGTTATAGCAAACAGATTAATTCTATTGACAACAGTTTGAGAGCTTTTTGAAAACAAATACCTTAAAGCAATTCGAAAAGAAAATTTCACAATTATCTTTTTTGTTTTGAAGGAAGCAGGTCTGAATTAGAAATAGGATTCTCAGGATTTTTAAGAGCAGAATCTATTTTTTCAATATAATCTAAGGAATCATCAATATAAAAAGCTAGCTGAGGAGTTCTTCGCATTTGATTTTTCATTATTTGAGACAATTCATGCCTTATTTTAAAGCTGTTTTCTTGCATGGATTTTAAGTATTCCAAAGCAGATGTAGAAGGAAAAATACTTAAAAAAATTTTTGCAAAAGCTAGATCTACAGTGACATGAACCTTAGTTATCGAAATAATAAGATTCGAGAGCCCTTCTTTTCTTATATTGCCCTGTAAAAGAGTAGCCAGCTCTTTTTGAATTACAGAGGCAATTTTTTTTTGTCTTGGAGTTTCCTCATTCATAAAACAAAGCTAAGCATTATTTGTATTTTTAAATTGAGTTTATTGAATTCAATAAAAAACAATCTAAAAACTTGTAAAAGGCAATCAAATATTTTTTAAATTTAAGCCATGGTTGAATAAAACCATATATTAGCAAAAAATTAATCTACTTCTAAATATAAAGTTTGATGGATAAAAAACCAACGGTAGAATTAAAACTACCGATCTTAAAAAACATGGAACTTGTTGCTACCCAAACAGCTGAAGTGGTAGCCAAGCACATGCAGTTGTCAGAAGAAAAGTCGGGAGAAATATCAATGGCCTTAATTGAAGCATGTATAAATGCTTTTGAACATTCAGAATCTAAAAGTGAAGTGTATATACATTTTATGATTGACGATCATAATTTAACAATTAAAGTAATTGATAAAGGAAAAGGTTTTGATGAGTCAAATGTAAAAATTCCAAAAATTGAATCAAAAATTAACACTGATGAGCGAAAAAGAGGCTGGGGAATTATGCTTATAAAGGAATTAATGGATTCTGTCAATTTTGAGTCAGATCACACAGGAACTACTCTAACGATGGTTAAAAAAAAGGACACAAATGAATAAAGTAACAAATGTTGAGCTAATAGGAGATGTTATTGTTGTTGCAACTGAAGGATATCTCAATAAAGATCTTGGAGACGAAATTCAAAAGGCGGCTCAAGAACACATATCTAATGGAGTAAATAAAGTCTTAATTAACCTTGAGCGGTCTAATATTGTAAATAGCATTGGAGCCTCTATTTTAATTGAAATAATTGAGGAGCTTCAGGAAAATAACGGAGTTCTTGCCTTTTGCGAATTAGCTCCAATAATAGAAAAGACATTTACAATAATGGGCCTAACTAAATATTGTAAAAGCTATCCAACTCAAGACGCGGCTATAACAGCCATGTCTTAAGAATTAATATACATTTTGGAACCAATTTTACGCCTTAGTGAATTAAAATTATTTAAGGACAAGCTTGATTTTATTAAATCCCAAAAGGGATTATTCTTACTTCAAATTTTTTTTTTCAGTAAAAAAACAATTATTAAATCTCTAGGTTTAATTGAATACTTTGATCAGTTAATACCCCAAAACATTCTAAGAACTAATAACTTTCATTCAATAGAGGAAGGTGAAAAGGAATGGAAAACACTTAAATCTTTTTTTGATTTTCATACATATACTTCAGGTTATGCAATTAATATTACAAATAACAACAACCCCATAGGTGTTATTTTTTCTCCATTTAAAACTCCCCCTTCGTCTTTAACCCGCTCTTTAGTTTTAAATTTTAAAAATCAAATTGAAAATCAAATTGAAATTAAAGATATAGAACAAAAGCTTTCTAACACAAATAAAGAGCTAAGTAATAAGATGCTAGAGATTGAGTCGTTAATTGATGTAACGGAAATCATAAACAATCAAGATGGTCTTAAGCAAAGTCTTTTTGAAAACATTTTAATAACCATACTCTCTATTTTAAACGCATCAAAAGGAATGATTCTTTTGAAAGATGAAAAGTCAGGCTTCTTTAATGTTATGTCGCAGTTTAACATTCTTAAAGAAGAGTTGCCTAATAAAATTATAAGAATAACTAAAGGTGTTTTAAAGGAACTTGATCAAGAAATGAAATCTAAGATAATTGATGATCCTCAGAAATACGAAATTCTTAAAGCTTCTAAAAAAAACTGTATTGTTAGTCCAATTATTACAGGAAATTCTGTTGAGGGAGTTCTTTTGCTTTTTGATAAAGAAAGCAGAAATGGCTTAATTAAATTTACACAACAAGACCTAAGACTTTTCGACAGCTTAAGTAAAAAAGTAAGCCTTGCATACGACAATATCCGGTTAATTGACTCTTTAAAAAGCTCTAACAAATTAGTTGATAACATTATGTCTTCAATTACAACAGGGATTATCATGATTAATGTGTTGGGGGAGATAGAGTTTGTTAATCACTCTGCCAAAAAAATATTTGGAATAGAACAAGAAGAAGTGATGAACAATCATTACTTCATGGTTTTTCAAAATAATCAACCTTTAATCGAACTACTTGAAAGCTCGGAAGTTAAAGACGAAATCATATATGAAAATAATTTTAAAATTAAAGATATTGAAGAAAATCCTCATGAAATAAATCTTACACTCTCTCCAGTTTATAATGAAGAAAACGAAAGGTCTGGTGTTGTTTTTTCTTTTGAAGATCTTTCTGGAATTAATAAGATTAAGTCAACATTTAAAAAATATGTTTCAGAAAACATTGTAGATGAATTACTTCAAAACGAAAACTCTTTAGAGCTTGGAGGAGCTCAAAGTGAAGTATGTGTTCTTTTTTCTGACATTAGAGGTTTTACTGCTCTTTCTGAAAAAATGAAACCCTCAGAAGTTGTTTACTTACTAAACACATATTTTGAATCAATGATTGATGTTGTTTTTTCTTACAACGGAACACTAGATAAAATAATTGGTGATGAACTCATGGTTTTATACGGAGTTCCATTAAAAAATAAAAATGATTCTCAAAGCGCTGTTAACTCAGCAATTGCAATGTTTAAAGCTTTAGAAAAATTCAATAAAGAAATTGAAAAAGAAAATTTACCGAAGCTTGAAATAGGAATAGGAATTAATTACGGTAAAGTTGTGTCAGGTAATATTGGGTCAGAACGTCAAATGAATTATACGGTAATAGGAGACGCTGTAAACCTTGCATCAAGATTATGTTCTCATGCAAAATCTGGGGAGGTAGTTATTTCTAAGAGTGTTTTCGAAGAATTAGATAACCATGAAGGATTTGAAGCCCAAGACCCCATAAGAGTAAAAGGAAAATCAAAAGAAGTTCAAAATTGGATTTATAAGGCTATTTAAGCGGCTTTTTTAATTATAACAATAGTTATGTCATCAGGATTCATGACACC
>NZ_CEXPNT010000011.1:0-67431 GCF_982709265.1 Candidatus Marivariicella framensis
CTTCATCTTCATCTTCATCTTCTTCTTCTTCTTCTTCTTCTTCTTCTTCTTCTTCATGAAGTCTTATGGATTGTTTTATGTCATAACGAAAAAGAGTTTTACCCAAAGTCCAGTATACAATATCTCCATTTGAATTCCAGCTTGGAAATTGCCCTCCAAATTTGGTTAATTTCATGGAAGGGAAATTAGCATTTTTAGCATCTTTAACATTAACTTTAACTCCATTTGAACCTACAAGTGGAATAGTAACAATATATATATCGTTATTTATTTGTGCTAAGGCATATTCTCCTTTAGGAGCTCTTATAATTACACTAGCTTTTGAGGGAGTTTTTTTTGGAGCTGATGGAATATCTGAAAGAAGATGATTATCATTATATCCGGAACCATAAACTGTTATTCCATCAATTTGAATATGTTTTTTTTGGTCAAGCCCATCCCAGCGAATAGAAATTAACCCATCAGCCGAAGAATTTAAATAAATACGGTTATCATTTTGAGCAAAATGTGGATTTGAGATTTTAGAGTCACCTTTTATTATAAAATTATTACTCCCTTGTTTTTTAGCATCTAACCAAACTAGACTTGTCCTTTGTCTGTAAGAAGAAGGTCCGTCAGATTCTCTAAAAGCATCAGCAGACCCTGTAAAAACTACAATTCTGTTATCATTACTCCAGGCCGGTTCTCTGTATGTATTATTATCAATTGATAACTTAACAGGTATATTTTTTTTACCTAAACCAACCTTGTAAACCGCACCACCTTGTGTTTCATCCCAAGTTATGAAGGCAATTTCTTTTCCATTTGGATTCCAAACGGGCATTGCCTCAGTAGAATTAAATGAAGTCAATCTAATTGGTTTTTTTTCTTTAAAACTCATCCAGTATAATCTATCTAATGCAATGAAAACAATTGAAGTTCCGTCGGGAGAAACTTTTTGATCACGAATTTGATTGATATTAAAAGTTTCACTGTCTTCTATTGGATAATTAAATTTTAACTGAGGTCCTAAAGCTATCTCTTCTTCCACCTTGAAAGGAATGTTTATTGCGTCTCCACCTTTAATTGGAATTCTATATATTTTTCCTCCATATGAAGCCACTAATTCTTTACTGTCAGGAGTAAATGCCATTGCTGGTAGAACTCCAAGAGGAGCAATTGATTCTTGTTCATCTCTTTGAACTGGGTAAGCCAGCCAACTTTCTTCTTGGGTTTTTAAATCTCTTTTAACTAAACCAGTTTGATCATTAAACCTGCTTCCATAAACTAGCCACTTTCCGTCAGGAGAAAGTGTTGGAGAAAATGCAGAGCCATATCTTGAAGTCATAACCTCTTTGGTTCCATCTTCACGATCATAAGTTGCTAACTGATACTGAGGGAAGCGGGCATTATACTGCCAAGCACCTGTTCTTTGAGAAAACCATATTTTTTTTCCATCTGAACTAAATCTAGGTTCAGATATTTTTAAATTATCTGGTTTATCAATTAACTGAACACCTGCTCCTCCTTTTTTGTGGTAGAGGTGTAATTTAAAATTACGAGTACCTTTACTTAGAGCAATATAATTACCATCTGGAGACCAATCTGCAGATTGCATTTGCTTTGTTTCGCCTTTAGTAACTTTAATAGTGTCTTCTTTTTTTCTGTCGATTATCCATGCATTGTTTCCGCCACTTCTGTCTGAAAGAAAAAGAATAGAATTTCCATCTGGTGAATATCTTGGATGTGAATCGAAAGGTAATCCTTGAGTAATTCGAGAGGCTCTCCCTCCGTTTAAAGGGAGCTCATAGAGGTCACCCAAAAGATCAAAAATAATTTTACTTCCGTCAGGATGAACATCAAGAGACATCCAAGTTCCTTCATCTGTATCTATTTTAATAGATCTTTCTGGATTCAAAGGGAGTTTATTTTTAGATTGAGATTGAACGGTATTGGCAAATATTATTGCAAGAACTAAACAAAATAATTTTTTCATGGTTTTATTCTTAGGTATTATAAATATATTCATAAAACAAATATAATTATAAGAATAAACTATGATTCTTTCATTGAAAATAAACTGATTTTAAATACTTTTATAGTAACCAAGAGTTTCAAACAAAATAAATAAAATTATAAAAATGGATAATCATTCACATCCTAGTAAATCTTCAATTGCTGGTGCTAATAATCAAGGTAAGTGCCCTTTCATGGGTGGAACAATTAAAGGTAGTGCAGGACATGAGCCAGTAAACCGTGACTGGTGGCCCAATCAGTTAAAATTGAATATTCTACGTCAACATTCAAATTTATCCAGCCCAATGGATGATAAGTTTAATTATGCAGAAGAGTTTAAGTCACTCAATTTAGAAGCTGTAAAAAAAGATATTTTTGATTTAATGACGACTTCACAAGATTGGTGGCCAGCAGATTATGGTCACTATGGTCCTTTTTTTATAAGAATGGCATGGCATAGCGCAGGTACATATAGAATTGCTGACGGAAGAGGTGGAGCTGGTTCTGGAACTCAACGTTTTGCTCCATTAAATAGCTGGCCAGATAATGGCAATCTTGATAAAGCAAGACTTTTACTTTGGCCCATAAAACAGAAATATGGTAAAAAATTATCATGGGCCGATCTTATGATTTTTGCTGGTGACTGTGCCCTTGAATCAATGGGATTTGAAATATTTGGATTTGCGGGCGGTAGAGAAGATGTTTGGGAAGCTGAGGAAGATATTTATTGGGGATCAGAGAAGGAATGGTTGGCAGACGATAGATACTCAGGTAATCGTGAATTAGAGAATCCTCTAGGCGCTGTTCAAATGGGACTTATTTATGTAAATCCAGAAGGTCCAAACGGAAATCCTGACCCTTTAGCAGCAGCTAGAGACATACGTGAAACTTTCGGAAGAATGGCTATGAATGATGAAGAAACAGTTGCACTAATAGCCGGAGGACATACTTTTGGTAAAACTCATGGAGCTGCAGATCCAGATCAATATGTTGGACCTGAACCTGAAGCATCTAGTATTGAAGAACAGAGTTTAGGCTGGAAAAATACTTATAAGTCAGGTAAAGGATCTGATACAATAACAAGCGGTCTTGAAGGAGCTTGGACAACTACTCCTACTAAATGGAGTAATAATTATTTTGAAAATCTTTTTGGATATGAATGGAAATTGACTAAAAGTCCAGCTGGAGCACATCAATGGATTCCAAAAGACGACTTAGGAGCAGATAGTGTTCCTGATGCTCATGAGCCTGGTAAAAATCACGCACCAATTATGTTAACAACTGATATTTCGATGCGTGAAGATCCAATATATGGTCCAATATCAAAACACTTTTATGAAAATCCTGATCAATTTGCAGATGCATTTGCACGAGCCTGGTTTAAACTAACTCATCGTGATATGGGGCCTCGTAAAAGATATTTAGGTCCATTTGTTCCAGATGAAGTTCTTATTTGGCAAGATCCAATTCCAAATATCACACATGAACTTATAAATAATGATGACGTATTAAGTTTAAAGGAAGAAATACTTTCTTCGGGTTTAACCATTTCTCAACTTGTTTCTACCGCTTGGGCCTCTGCCTCTACCTTTAGAGGGTCAGATAAGCGGGGAGGGGCAAACGGAGCTAGAATAGCTTTAGAACCTCAAAATAAATGGAAAGTTAATAACCCTGACGACCTATCAAGGGTAATAAAAAAACTTAAACAAATTCAAACTAAGTTTAACTCTTCTCAAGCTGAAAATAAACATGTTTCGTTAGCTGATTTGATAGTTTTGGCTGGATCTACTGCTATTGAAAAAGCAGTAAATAACTCTGGAAAAGAAATAAGTGTTCCGTTTAGACCCGGAAGAGCAGACGCATTTCAAGACATGACAGATATTGAGTCCTTTTCAGTCTTAGAACCAAATGCAGATGGATTTAGAAACTACTTGAAGTCTAAATTTGCAGTTTCTGCAGAGGAAATGCTGGTAGATAAAGCACAGCTTTTAACTCTTACGGCTCCTGAAATGACTGTTCTTATTGGTGGTTTGAGGGTTTTAAACATTAATTCAGATAAATCTGATCATGGTGTTTTTACAGAAAATAAAGAAACACTTAGTAATGACTTTTTCACAAACTTATTGGATATGAATATAACTTGGAAAGCGATCTCTGATGATCAATCTGTTTTTGAGGGACGTGATCGTAAATCAAATCAAATTAAATGGACAGGAACTAGAGTTGATTTGATTTTTGGATCAAATTCTGAATTAAGATCATTGGCGGAAGTTTATGCAAGTAAAGACTCAGAGCAACTTTTTCTAAATGATTTCGTTTCTGCCTGGAGTAAAGTGATGAATTTAGATCGTTTTTAATACTTATGATAATTAAATGAAAAATTATAGTCGTCGAAAATTTATAAAAAAATCAGGTCTTTCCGCAGCTGCTTCTTTTGGAATGACAAGTTTGGTGAGTGGTTCTTGTGATAATAATCTTATTCCCCCACCTCAAGGAAGGTATATGGGAGACTTCGCAGCTCCTAAGTTAGATGTTATTAGAGTTGCTTTTATTGGCGTAGGGTATAGGGGTAGTGGTCATTTAAAATATTTTGGAGGTATTCCTGGAACAGAAGTTGTTGCCGTTAGTGATTTATATGAAGATAATGTAAACAAGGCTGTGTCTAGACTTGAAGAATATAGTAATTCAGATAAAGTAAAAAAAATATCAAAATATTGGGGAGGAGAAAATAAGTGGGAGTTGATGTTAGAAGAAACAAAACCTGATGTGGTTTTTATTTCCACGAACTGGAATAATCATGCTCCTATGGCAATAAAATCAATGGAAAAAGGTGCTCATGTTTTTGTTGAGGTTCCGATTGCAAATACCCTAGAAGATATGTGGAAGATCATTGATACTTCTGAAAAAACTCAAAAACATTGCATGATGCTTGAAAATGTAAATTATTTTAGAGCTGAAATGATGTTTTTAAATATGATTCGACAAAACTTCATTGGTGATCTTCAGCATGCAGAAGCTGCGTATATTCATGATCTGAGATTTCAAATGAACGAAGAAAATAGAGGTACTGGATCATGGAGAACTCATCATTATGCAAAAAGTAAAGGAAATTTATATCCTACACACGGCTTGGGGCCAGTGGCTCAATACATGAATTTAGCAAGAACTGAAGATACTTTTAAAAGTATTGTGTCTTATTCCTCTCCTTCAATGGGCAGAGAGCTATATGCTAATAAAAACTTCCCTAAAGATCATAAATGGAATAAGTTAAGTTTTGAAAATGGAGATTTAAACACATCAATAATAAAGACTCATCTTGGAAGAACTATTTTAATTCAATGGGACGAGACAAGTCCTAGACCATATTCTAGAATTAATTTAATTCAAGGTACTAATGGGATATTAACCGGTCATGATATTCATAATAATTTATATAAAAGTAATAATCCTGTCAAAGTTGCAATTGATGGAGGTTTAAAAGGAGCGTCGGATTCATCTCACAAATGGGTGTCGGGTTCTGATTTAAATGAAACCATTAAAAAGTATGAACATCCTTTTTGGAAAAGATTAAATAAAAAGGCTAAGGATAGTGATCACGGTGGGTCAGACGGGATTATGTTGTTAAGAATCGTAGAATGCTTACAAAAAGGAATTCCATTAGATCAAAATGTATATGAGGGATGTTTTTGGAGCTCTGTAACTCCATTAAGTGCAAAATCAATTAAAGAAGATGGTTCACCTCAAATTTTTCCTGACTTTACAAGAGGAAATTGGAAAACAACAAAACCACTTGATATCATTTCTTAACTATTCTCTTTAGAAGAAAGTTAAGAAGAACTCCATATGTTGGGAGAAAGAAAACTAAACCAATGATTATTTTTAATATCGTCTGAGTTCCTGCTATTTCAAACCAATTCAAAGCCATATATTGATCATCTGACCCAGAGAAAGCAGCAAAAAAGAAAGTATAAGAATCAATAATATTTGAGATTACAGTTGATAAAGCTGGAGCCAACCACCAAGCAGAATACTTTTCTCTTATAAATTGGAAAGCATAAATATCTATTAATGTACCAAAAGCATATGCAGTAGCACTAGCTAGTCCGATTCTAAAAGCAACTGAAAGTAAGTTTCCCTCTATATAAACAATTAAAACAGAAGAAATAATTGCCAAAGGATAGGCGTATGTGATAGTCTTTCGAGCTATAGATTTCCCTAATAATCTAACCGTTAAATCAGTTGCAACAACAACAAGAGGAAAGCTAAAAGCTGCCCAAGTTATTTTATATCCATACAGTGTTAGTGGAATAGCAACTAAAGCATTGGATAGTGTGGTTATACTTATATGAAGTAATACCAGTATCAAGATTAAATTCAGGTTATTTTTATTCAATAAACTTTAGTTTTTTTCCCAAGGGAAGACTATCCAAGAGGGAGTTTTTGATTTATCAATAACCTTCCCTTTATATTCTACTTTAAAATCACTGGAAAGATTATTAACCAAAACTGCATAGTGCACCTCTGTATTTATATCCTTTATGTTTTTTTTAATGAAATTAAAAGTAGCTCCAGTGTCATTTATATCATCAATAATTAAAATAGTTTTATATCTGTTAATTGAATATTTTAATACATCTAAATTTGGTTTATTATCACTATCTCTTAACTGAACATCAAGGACTTTATGAGGGACTTTAATGGCATGTGATAAATACACTCCTGGTATACACCCTCCTCTATTTATACTCAAAATAACTTTAGGTGCCCATTTTGATTTTTGCATCTGCCTTATAATGTTCGATAAAGCCAATTGCATATCTTCAATACTGAAGTTGATATTTTTTTCGTTCATTTATTTTCTGTTAAAAACATCAAATTGATAGTTATACTTTATTGTAATAACTTGATTATTTACACGATCCATGAAATCTTCATCCTCAATTAGATTTAAAACAACAAAAAGTCCAGTATTAGCATTTTTCAACCATCCAAACCTTGCATTAACAGACGTTATATTTGTAATATTATTATATTGAATAAGACTTTGGAGATATATTCTTGGAGTAAAAGAATAAGTAAATTTACCTCCAGTTATTAAAGCATTGATATTTCCGTTTTGAAGTTCTAGTTTATTATAATTTATAGTTAAAGCTGAATTGAATTTATTACCCAATCTAAAATTAATAGTATTTCTTGATGAAAACCTATTACCTCCGTAATAACCACCAATTACGGTCCTAGTTGAATAATAAATTTGTTTATTTTTATTAGTGAAGACTATTAGTTGAAACTCTTCATGATTGTATTCGCCAACGGGTACAGTTACTCCTGAAATTGAAAAATCGTTTAAAACACCTTCAGTTGTGAAATTAATCCCAGTATGTATTTCAAATCCACTTTTCCAAACCCAGTGATTGTCAACATGAAGAAAACTAGATATTAAATCATTATTGAAATTAAGATATTTATGACCAGAGACATGAGGTCTAACTTCAAGAAAATTACCAGTATTTTTAGGTCTCCATTGTTTAAAAATCAAAAATTCAGGTTTCTTAAATGCATCTCTAAGTAAAAAACCAACTTCTGGATTGAACCCTTCACCAACCTCTGTGTAAGCTCCATGAATTCTCCAACCATCCCAGGCATATTCAGCTTTGAAATTTAATGCATGATCATCACTATTTATATCTGGGCTTGAACTTTTTGAAAGAAATCCTGTTACTTGAGCTTTTTTCCCTAACCCCCATTTTCCATCAATAGCAACAACTCTATTATAATTATTTGATTGAGTTCCTAGTTCAGATTTGTTTATATATATCCCTCCGATTGAGGATCTGCTTTTGGCAAAATCATGATTTACTCTGGCTACTGTAAAGTTGTTTTCAAGAATTCCCTCAGACCTAACTTCATCTGTAAACATATTTAAAAGACCAATATTAGTTTGTCCTATTTTTCCAGAAATTCTAGAACCGCCTATTATTGGAACTACAGAGCCATCTTCACTTAATCCAATACGTCTACTAAAAAACAAATCAACTTCTCCAGGACTTCCTACACTAAATTGTCCTGCATTTTCAAGAAAAAAGGCTCTTTTTTCAGGAAAAAAAAGATTAAATCTGTCTAGGTTGACCTGTTGTTCATCAACTTCGACTTGAGCAAAATCTGTATTATATGTCATATCTAAAGTTAGTCCGGGAGTAAGACTGTATTTAAGATCAACACCATACTCTTGGTTATTTGTTTTTGAATTATTGGATTTGTTATTTACATTTTGTGTAAGGGCATATGGAAAAATCTTAAGATTTTTAGGACTTTTTAAATTAACCCCATTCATTTTTCCAGCTAGTGAGAGTCTCTTTATTTCAAATGCAATAGGAAGTTGTGCCCAATAAGCAATTTCACTTGTTTTACTAATATTTCTTTGAAAGTTAATACCCCATGTTTTGTCTTTACCACTTCCAAAACGAATAGTTCTTAATGGAATCGCAAATTCAGCACTCCAGCCATAATCCCCTGTTTCAGTTTTCACTTCCCATGAAGCATCCCAATTCAAATTTGTACCTCCAATAACACCTCCTTGTTGCATATTGCCCTCTCCTTCATTATCAATTTGAGCATCATATTCCACTCCAATGGAATTTGTTCCAAATAAAAATCCATTTTGCTGATCATTGTAGGTGTCAAGAATAAAAAGAAAACTGTCATCATCATTTAAATTAGAATCTCTTCTCGAATCAGAAACTACTATTTTTTCAGGATCTTTATCAAAACATATAACACCAACATAGAGTGTGTTGTTTGTAAAAGCCATTCTAATTTCAGTCTTTTCTGACGCGGGAGATCCGTAAAAAGGTTTAGCTTGAGATAAATTAGTGATTGGTTCAATCTGTGCCCATGTGGGATCCGTAATTATATTTCCATCAAGCTTAGGTTCAGCAGAAAGATAAGAGGCATTAAAATTAGGGGGATTAGTGAGTTTTGATTTTTGTGCATATAATGGAATATTATATAAAAAAACAAAACAAGTTATTGTCTTAATACAATTATAAAATAAATTATACATTTTTTAATTTATCTAAAGATTTATCCACAAATATGAAAACATAAATCTAAAATATTGAACTTTTTATTCAATTATTTTTTAATCAAGAGTTTGTCATGATTTATAAATCATATTATATTTGTTATACCTTTAAATTAAATTTTATACTATGAGCAGTAAATTCTTCGGAAATAGGTTAGAAAAAAACACCTCTAAGCAGTCTAATAAAAAGACCGTTAATAAAAGTAATGTAGCTAAACGTTCAACTGCGGTAAGAAAAACGGGAAGAGGAAGTTAAAAGATTTCAGTTTCTTTTTAAAACAAATAAAACAAATAAAACTTGAAACACATGAAAACATTTTCCTTTATCAATTGTAATAGCAAAAAAAATGCCACTACAAAGGGTGTTCAATTTTCAAATTGTAGGATAAATAAAATATCATAATGATAAAAGAATTAGAATCTATTGAATATAAAATTCCAGGAAGAGATGAAGTTACTAGGTATGAAAAAATACATAATGTTTGTGTTGATTCTGCCGAACAAGGGTCTAAATTGGTAGCGAATGAAATAGCGAACTCAATTAGAAAATGCTCCAAACCTCATTTTATTTTAGGACTTGCTACCGGCTCCTCACCTATAGGAGTTTATAGAGAATTAGTTAGGCTACATAAAGAGGATGGTTTGAGTTTTAAAAAAGTAATCACATTTAATTTAGATGAATATTTTTCAATTGAAAAAAATAATGAACAAAGTTACCATAGCTTTATGCATCAACATTTATTTTCTCATATAGATATTGTTAAAAGAAACATCAATATTCCACAAGGAAAATTATTAGAGGAAGATATTTCAAACTATTGTGATAAGTATGAAAAAAAGATTAATTCTCTTGGTGGGATTGATTTTCAAATACTTGGGATAGGCAGAACTGCTCATATTGGATTTAACGAGCCAGGATCAAATCAAAACTCTTGTACAAGAATAGTAAGTCTTGACTCTATGACTAGGCAAGATGCTGCTGAAGATTTTAATGGAATTGAGTCTGTGCCAAAAAGGGCAATTACTATGGGTATTAGGACTATACTTAGTGCTAAGCGAATTGTATTATTAGCTTGGGGTCACAAAAAATCTAACGTCATATCAAAATCTATAGAAGGTGAGATAGATTTTAATTATCCGGCTAGTTTTCTTCAGAAACATAACAATACAACCTTCATTTTAGATAATGAATCAAGTGCTCAATTAATAAAACATAAAACTCCTTGGCTAGTTAAAGATTTTATTTGGACTGATGAATTAAGGAAAAAGGCTATAACATGGTTAAGTACTAAAACTAGTAAATCAATATTAAAATTAACTCAAAGAGATTATAATGAGAACGGGCTGTCAAGTATAGTTGCTTCTAGTGGTTCTGTTTATGACACCAACATATGGATGTTTAATCAGCTTCAAAAAACTATAACAGGTTGGCCGGGAGGTAAACCCAACAATGATGACACAGACCGTCCTGAAAGAGCTAATCCTTCTAAAAAACGTGTTTTGGTTTTTAGTCCTCACCCTGATGATGATGTTATTTCTATGGGAGGAACAATCAAACGTCTTCAGGATCAAGGACATGAAGTTCATATAGCTTATCAAACTTCAGGAAATATAGGTGTTTCAAATGAAGAAGCTTTAAGGTTCATTGAGATAGCAAAATATTCATCTTCAAAAGAAATAATTATTATTGATGAAATAGAAGGAGAAATTCAAAAGAAAATTAATTCTAAATCGATTTTAAAACTTAAGGGAGCGATAAGAAGAAGTGAATGTTTAGCTGCATCTCGATATTTGGGTCTTTCTGAGAGTAATTTACACTTTATGAACCTTCCTTTTTATGAGTCAGGAAAAATAAAAAAGAATGATCCAACAAAAAATGATATTGAAATAACTATTAATTTAATTAAAGCTATTAAACCTCATCAAATTTTTGCTGCAGGAGATTTGGCTGACCCTCATGGAACTCATAGAGTGTGTCTAAACATTCTATTTGATGCTCTTAGGGAAATTAAAAATCAATCATTTATGAAATCTTGCTGGTTATGGTTATACAGAGGCGCATGGCAAGAGTGGGATATAGATGAAATAGAAATGGCTGTTCCTATGAGCCCTAGTCAAGTGGTTCAGAAAAGAAACGCTATATTATACCATCAATCTCAAAAAGATAAGGTAATGTTTCAAGGAGAGGATAATAGAGATTTTTGGGTAAGAGCTGAGCAAAGGAATAAAAATACAGCTCAGGAATATAATCGCTTGGGAATGGCTGAGTATGAGGCTATGGAAGCATTTAAAAGACATATATACTAAAATGAAAAAATTAATAAGTGTAATTGTTATGTTTTGTTTTATTTCATGTAGTCAGAAAAGTGAATGGATTTACCTCTTTGATGGAAAAACAACAGATGGTTGGAGAGGCTATAATTCTGAAGTAATGCCTCCAGGCTGGATAGTTAAAAATGGAGTTTTAGCATTTGAAACAAAAAGAAGGTTAGAGTCTGAATATAAGGGGGGAAGGGATATAATTTATGTAAAAGAGGAATTTGAAAACTTTGAGTTATATCTAGAATGGAAAATATCAAAAGGTGGAAATAGCGGCATTCTTTACCATGTTAAAGAAGGGTATAATGGACCCTATGAGGCTTCTCCCGAATATCAATTGATTGATGATTTAAAGTGGGGTGAAGTTAACAATAGTTCTCTTGAGAATTGGCAAAAGACTGCTGCTGATTATGCTATGTATGATGCAGAACAGACTAAAAATTTGATTAAACCCGCAGAAGAATGGAATAGCTCCAAAATTATTTTTACTCCATCAAAAGTTGAACATTGGTTAAATGGACAATTAGTTCTATCTTTTATTCCGTGGTCTGAAGATTGGAACAAAAGAAAAGAGAGAGGCAAATGGAAAGAGTTCCCTGATTATGGAAAGTATAAAAAAGGGTTTATTGCATTACAAGATCACGACAGTTCTCTTTCGTTCAGAGAAATAAAAATCAAAAAACTATGAATAAAAGAACCTTTTTAAAGACCTCTGCTACCCTAGCTTCAACTGTGTTTGTTCCATCTTTTGGCTGGGCTCTATCAAAAAGCAAAAGATTAAAAACAGCTCATATTGGAGTTGGAGGAATGGGAGGAGAAGATCTTAAAGCAATTTCTTCACATAATTCCGTTGATGTTTTTGCTCTTTGTGATGTTGATTCTAAAGCCTTGGCAAAAGCAAGAGAATTACATCCTAATGCAAAAATATATTCTGATTACAGAATTATGCTTAGTGAGGTAGGAGATCAAATTGAAGCTGTAATTGTTTCTACTCCTGATCATACGCACGCGCCAGCATCACTAATGGCAATGAATATTGGTAAGCCAGTATATTGTCAAAAGCCACTTACTCATCATATTTCAGAAGCCAGGAAAATGCAGATGGTTGCAAAAGAAAAAAACTTAGTAACACAGATGGGTATCCAAGTCCATTCTTTTTATGATTATAAATTAGCTACAAAACTTATTCAATCAGGAATTATTGGAAAAGTAAATACTGTTCGTGCTTGGTCTCCAAAAAACTGGGGTTATGATGGGCCTAAGCCTGAAGGAACAGATCCGATTCCATCTACTTTAGATTGGAATCTATGGACTGGTACTGCAAAAAAGAGAAATTATAAAAAAGAAATTTATCACCCTGGAAACTGGAGAAAATTAGTAGATTTTGGTTGTGGTACTTTGGGAGATATGGGAGTGCATATTTTTGACACTCCTTATAACGCCTTGGCACTTGATGTTCCTAAAACAATTAAAAATGAATGTAGGCTGCCTAATGGGTTTGGTTTTCCAGAAAAAAACAAGGTTACATATATTTTTCCTGGAACTGAGTATACAACTAAAGAATTAAAATGGGTTTGGTATGATGGGGCTGATGCTCCAGATAAACATCTAAATTTAAAACTTCCAAATAATGAGGTTCTTCATGACCAAGGGTCTATGTTTATAGGTGAAAAAGGAAGATTATATCTTCCACACTTTATGAAAGAACCACAGCTGATTGTTGATGGTAAATATCAAGAAATTAATTTTGAAAAATTTGATTTAGAAGATCCTGTTCGAAACTATGAGTTAGAAAGTAAAAAACATTATCATCAGTTTGTGGATGCTTGTCTTGGAAAAGATAAATGTTCAGCCCCATTTTCATATGCCTCAAAACTTACGGAGACAATACTATTAGGAGTTATTGCAGGGCGTTTTCCCGGGGAGAATTTGAATTGGGATAAAGATTCAGCTATGTTCAAAGAAGCAAAGGCAAATCAATATATCTCAGGTTCTTATCGTGAGTTTTAATTATTTATATATCCAGGACCTTTAATAAATTTCCCAGAAAAAACTCCCGTATGGAAACCGCTGTCAATCACTTGTTGACCATTAACAAAGACATGTTCAATTCCATCTGCATACTTTAAAGGATCATTAAAAGTTGCTTTATCTCCAACTGTATCTGGATCGAAAATCACTACATCTGCATAGAATTTTTCTTTAAGAAGTCCTCTATCCTTTAAACCTAAATTTTGAGCTGGAAAACCTGTTAATTTTCTAATACCTTCCTCAAGTGAAATTAAACCTTCATCGCGAGAATATTTTCCAATAACACGTATAAAGCTTCCAAAAGCTCTTGGATGGGTTCTGAACCCTTCAGGTGAATCAGAAAAAGAGCCGGCATCAGAACAAAATGAAACCCATGATAACTTTATTTTTTTTCTAATATTTTCTTCACTCATACTAAAATAAATACATTGAATTCTGCTGTCGTCTTCTATTACTAAATCTACTATAGCCTCCTCTGGAGTTTGATTCCTTTCTTTAGCTGCCTGAGCTATTGTCATTCCAATATATTTTTCAGCCATAGACTCTTTATTAAAACCTACCATTAGAATTCCTTCAGGAGCTTGATCTTTTAATTCTTTCTTAATATCTTCAATTATTCTTTTTCTAGGACCTGGTTCTTGCATACGATTAATCCATGCTCTATGACCTCCTTCTTGGATCCATGTTGGAATGACTCCTGTTAAACCAGTAGATGACGCGTTATAAGTATACATGTCAGCTGTAATTTCTAAACCTTCGGCTCTCGCCTTTTCAATTTTATCAATCATTTTATCCAAAAGATTCCAATTAGATTTTCTAGAAGCTTTTAAATGATAAATTTCAGCAGGTATATCTGCTTCTTTTGAAATTTTAATTAATTCATCTATTGCTTCTAAAACCCTGCTGTCTTCATTTCTTATATGAGAAATATACATACCTCCATATTCAGATGCAGTTTTGCTTAAAGCAATCAGTTCATCAGTACTAGCATAGTCTGCAGGAGCATAAATTAATGACGATCCGATACCCATAGCTCCCTCTTCCATACTTTTTCTGACTAATTCTTTCATTTTAGTTATTTCTTCCAAAGTTGCTTTTCTATTGTCATATCCAACTTCTTGAATTCTTACAGTTGTAGCTCCTAAAAAGGATGCTATATTTGTTGAAACTCCATTAGACTCTAATTTACTCATGGCTCCTCCAAATGAAATATAGTTAGAACTATCCTTGACTCCATTTGGGCCTGGAGAGGTTCCTTCTCCAAAAACCTCTAGAGTTACGCCTTGCTTGATATCACTCATGGATCTTCCATCTTTTAATAATGAGCCATATGCCCAGCTGAGCATATTTATAAATCCTGGAGAAACAGCTTTTCCCTTAGCATTGATTGTTTTTTTTGAATTAAATTTTTTTAATGGACCTACGTATAATATTTTTTCATTCTTAATTGCAACTGATCCCTGATATGGCTTTTCTCCTGAACCGTCATATATCATTCCGTTTTCAATTAATATATCACATGAAGAAACATTTTGATTGCAACTATTTAAAAGCATAAAAAAGAAAGCTGTAAATAAATATTTTTTTATCATGACTTAAGTGTTTGAATATAAATATATTAAAATAATGATATTCACTTTATGAATTTTAAACAAATAAAATATTGAATGTTTTATTATTATTTCAAAAATTAACATTTTAATGACTAATAATAATTGAAACATTAAAAAAAAATCCTTGTTTTATATTATATTTATACTAAGCATAATCCTATTTCATGGATAATAACTCGTCCAACGAGATTTTTTTTAATGGATTAAAAAGAATATCAAACTATTTTTTTTACTTTTTGATGATTGTATTTTTATTTATAGTACTCTATCTAGGTGGTGATTCTCCAAAAGAAGAAAAGATTGATTTGAGCATATACTCTATGAATTATGACATAAATACTTTGCCTGAAACAAAAACAGGTAAAGAGATTAAACATGGTTATAAAATTTTAAACGAAACATATCTGTTGCTAGGAGAAACATCACTTGAATCTCCTTTTGTAGGAAATTCTTTGTCATGTACTAACTGTCATTTAAATGCAGGCACTCAGCCCTTTGCAATGCCTCTTATTGGTGTTGACAAACGATTTCCTCAGTATAGAGGAAGAGAAGATATAATTGGAAGTTTAGAAGACAGAATAAATGGTTGTTTTGAAAGAAGCATGAATGGAATTAGACTGAAAAATAATAGCACTGAAATGATTGCAATTGTATCTTATATAAATTGGTTGGGACGTTATGTAAGAACAAACGAAGTAGTTGCTGGAAAAGGACTGAAGTCAATAGAATATCCTGATAGAAAAGTAGATTTAGTTAAAGGTGAAGTTGTCTTTAAAAGAGTTTGTGTTGAATGTCATGGAGCTGATGGTCAAGGTCAAAAAATTGATCAATATACATACCTTTACCCTCCTTTATGGGGCTCAAACTCATACAATAATGGAGCGGGTATGACAAGAGTCTTGACTGCTGCAACTTTTATAAAATATAATATGCCTCAAGGAACAACTTTTGAGTCTCCTATTTTGACAGATGAAGAATCCTATGATGTAGCAGGATTCATAAACAAACAATTGAGACCTTTAAAAAAAAATCTTAAGGAAGATTTTCCTGATTTAAAGAAAAAGCCAATGTCAACTCCATATCCTCCATATGTTGATTCGTTTTCTCAATCACAGCATCAACTTGGTCCTTTTCAACCAATTTTTGATTTTTATAAAACAGAGTATAACATAAAAAAAAGTAAATAACCTTAAATTAATAAATATGAAAACAAATAAATCTAGAAGATCATTTTTTGCAACTCTTGCCTTGGGAGTAAGCGCATCAGCTTTTCCAAAGATGGTCAAAGAATTTGAAAACATGGAAACTCTTCCAGAATTTAATAATCTTGACACAAAAGATGCTGAAGAATGGTTTAAAAAAATTAAAGGAACCCACAGGATAGCGTATGATGGAAGCACTCCTCACGGAACACTACCTATTGTTTGGAACTGGGCGTTTTATGAATCAAACAACCAAACAGGCTCACCCGACAGTGATATAACTGCTATGACTGTTCTTCGTCATTCAGGTATTGCATATGCTTTTAATTCAAATGTGTGGAAAAAGTATCCAATCGGTAAAGTTTTTGAAATAAATGACAATTCAACAGGTGAGCCATCCCAAAGAAATACAGTATATGATCCACAAAAAGGAGATTTACCTCTTCCTCAAGTTGAGGGAATAAAACGTCTACAAGAACGAGGAGCTTTGTTTTGTATTTGTAATCTAGCAACACAAGTATATAGTGGTGTTATTGCAAATCAAATGGGTCTAGACGCTAAAGATGTATATGAAGATATGATAGATGGTTTACTCCCTGGAGTTGAACTTGTTCCTTCAGGTGTATGGGCGTTAGGCAGAGCCCAAGAAAACGGATGTGGTTATATATTTGCTGGAAATTAAAATTTTATGAAAAAAATATTTTTAATTTCATTTCTACTTTTCAGCTTTAATATTTTGGCACAAGAGCATAAAATTAAAGTTGTATTTGACATTACTAGCTCAAGCCCTAAAGTTCATAAAACAGCAATAAAACATTTATCTCTTATGGCAAATGCATATCCTGATTCTGAGTTTGAGTTGGTTATGTATAGTGGAGCAGGTAAAATGGCAACTTATGAAAACAAAGAAATTGCAGAAAAGCTTTCTAAAGTCATTTCACTAGATAATGCTCGTGTAATTCTTTGTGAAGCTACTATGAATAAATTAGGGTTAAATAAAAAAGACTTAGTTAAGGGTGTAGAAACTGTTCCAGATGGTATTCTTGAAATAGCTATTAAGCAGTCTAAGGGTTGGGGCTATATTAAAGAAGGGTTTAATTCCTCAAATTAATTTTTAATGAAATTTATAAGAGAGTTTTTGATGTTATTTTTAGCAATATCACTGGGTTTTTTTGTAGAAAACTATAGAGAAGATTTGTCTGAACAAAAACGTGAAATTGATTTTGTTAATTCGTTTAAAAACGATTTAACTAATGATATTAAAGATTTAGATGTTCTTATATTAAGAAGAAAACAAAGAGAAATTCAAATTGATTCGATTTATTTTATTTTTAATAATAAAAAATTTAATGAGTTCTCCAATGATTTATATTATTACGCTAGATATCTTCCAAGACCATCAAGATTCTTTGCTAATAATTCCTCAATTGAGCAATTAAAAAACTCTGGAAGTTTAACACTTATAAAAAATCAAAAAGTTATTGATACTCTTTTAGATTACGATGATAATTTTATTTTTATTGACTATATAAGAGAAAGAGAGGAGTATTTGGTTAGAAGAGTTTTTGATCAGATAAATGTAATATTTGACCCTTATGTATTTGATAATATGACTGTTTATGATATTGAATTTACTAAACCAAAAGGAAAAGTTGACTTAAATTTTTCTGACATTAAAACAAATAAAATATTTTTGAGTAATCTGCAATATCTTAAAACAGTAAACAAAGCTCAATTAGGGTGGTTTATTGAGCATAGAAAAAGAGCAAAAAATATTTCAAATTTCTTAAACACCATATACAATGATAATTAATTGTAAACAACTAGGATCATTATAAAATGTCTATATTTGCACTATCTATTATAATCGCAAGTAAATAAAAATGTGATTTAGTATAAAGCATAAAAGTGTTGTGTGTTGCGAACCTTAATAAGGAAAGCAACTGATGAGAAGCTTTCCTATAAAACGGAAGGCTTTTTTATTTAGAATCAGTAAAGACAAGTAAAAAATATCTTAAATAGTTTTTTATTAGAGGTTAAAAATAATTTAATTTCTTAAATACCACATACAATGATAATTAATTGTAAATAACCATTATCCATTATAATCGCAAGTAAATAAAAATGTGATTTAGTATAAAGCAAAAAAGTATTGTGTGTTGCGAACCCAAATAGATAAAGCAACTGATGAGAAGTTTTCCTGTAAAATGGAAAATTTTTTTATTTAGAATTAATATAAACAATCAAAAAATATCTTAAATAGTTGTTTATCAGAGGTTAAAAAAAATTTTATTTGTTAATTCGCCCTACTTTAAAAAATAAAATCAAAAAATCATATATGAAATATAATAAATTAAATATGCTCATTGCAGTTACAGCCCTCACATTACTTTCGTCATGTTATGGAGATGACGGTGATGCTTTAATAGTAGATACTCCTGTAGTAACAGACCCAACAGATCCTGTAACTACTGACCCTGTAACTCCCGTAACTCCTGATACTGTAATTAATGATTTTGAATCAACACAGGGAGTTTTTCTTATATCAGATGGTGTTACTTCTTTTGAAAACTCTGCTTCTGCAGGTCTAATTGTAAATTCTGGAGCTGCATATGAAGCTGCATCAATTCTTCCCTCTAAACTTATAGACATGAGTAGTACAGATGCACAAGTTATATCATTTGACTTTTATCAAAACACTGCGATTGAACTAGGTGTTTTAGCTAAATTAGAAGGACAACCCGCAGGAAGTTACCCAGTAGAGGTTTTGGTTACTACTTCTGGATCAGGTTGGAGAACTTTAACTTTTGATTTTGGTGCAAATAGAGTAAATAGTTATCCATATGGAAACGGACAACCTGAGGCTCAACCTTTATCCGATCTAACAACTTATTCTAAACTTGCAATTTTTATTGGGTTTGGAACTGAAACAATGGGTGCTTTTCTAATTGATAATGTTACAGGAGGGCTTGTAGGTGCTTCTGTTCCTGATACTGATGCAGACGGATTAATAGATTCAGTTGATACTTGCCCAGCGGATGCTGGAGATGCAACTACTAATGGTTGTCCAGTTATAGTAGTTCCGGTTGCCCCTCCAGCTACTCCTTCGGTTTCATCAACAAATGTAGTTTCTATATATAGCGCAGCATATACTGCTCCAGTTGCAGTTACAGAATGGTCAACTTCTTGGGCTCAAGGAACCACCCATGCTACCATAGATATTACTTCATCTTATTCAGTTCAGCAATATACTTTTTCAGATTCTGGATCTGGAATATATACAGGAGTTAACATGGCTTCTGGTGTTGATGCATCTTCTACAAATAATATTCATGTTGATGTTTGGTCGGCTGATTCATCATCTTTTAAATTAAAAATTGTTGATTTCGGAGCTGATGGAGCTTATGGTGGTGGAGATGATGTTGAGGATGTTAAAGAAATAGCTATTTCTGCAAATACTCAATGGGTAGGAGTTGATATTCCTTTATCTGATTATCCAGCATTAACAACTAAAGGAGCAATTTCTCAATTTGTTATTGAAGGAACATCAGATGGAACTGTTTTCATTGATAACCTTTACTTTTTTGCAACAGCTTTAGGCACTAGTCCTAGTTCATCTGCTACAACTCCGAGTTTGGCTGCAGCAAATGTAGTTTCAATTTTTAGTGAGGCATATACAGCGCCAGTTGCAGTTACTAGGTGGTCAACTGATTGGGGACAAGGAACTACTCATTCAACAGAAGAAGTCGTAACAGGTGATTTTGTTCAAAAATATAGCTTTGCAGATGGTGGATCAGGCCGTTATACAGGTGTTGACATGGCGTCAGGTGTGGATGCAAGTTCTTCTACAAACTTCCATATTGATATATGGTCAGCTGATCTTTCTTCTTTCAAAATTAAAATTGTTGATTTCGGAGCAGATGGTGCTTATGGAGGAGGAGATGATGTAGATGGAGGAGAAGAAGAGATTACTATAACCACTAATAATCAATGGCAAGGAGTAGATATTGATTTATCAACTCTCACCTCTTTAACTACTAAAGGTGCTATTTCACAATTTGTGATTGTGGGAACTGCTGACGGAACAGTTTACATTGATAATCTTTATTTCAACAACTAATCGAATTAACTATATTTAAGATCAAATAAAAAAAGAGCCACTAGTTTAGTGGCTCTTTTTTATTAAAATAATTATTATATTTCAATTGTTTTGAGCGTTCACTATAAATCCAAAAAGGAAAAAAGTAATTTTTAATATTTTTTTTATAATTTATACTTATTATTGAGATACTCTTACATAGTCAATTTCCATTATTTGGTGGAAGAGTTTCTAAAAACCATTTAAGTGGAGATGGAACTCCATCAACATTAAATTCATCTGACCAAATAAGTTATTGACCTGAAGATGGATCAATTATTTTTTGGGAGATAGCATTTTCTTTTGATGAGCAAGAATATATTAATATTAGATTTAACTTCTTCATTTTGAGTCATATTTTATTCGCATTCCAAATATAAAATTTCTTAATAAAACAAAGTCAAACTCATCAATTAAGATTTTTTTTAATACACATTTAGAAAAAATATAAATGATATAACATTAACGAATTTTTTACATTCGTATATTTGAATATTACTTTTTCATATGATTAATAAGTTTGAAGAAATAAAAGAGTTCTTATTAAAAATAGGACTAGTGTTTATTTTGTTTATGATTTCTCGCTGGTTATTTTTATACTTTAATTCTGATATAATTAAGGTTGAGACTCTATCAGAAATAATTCTATTAAGTTATTATGGATTAAAATTTGACTTAGCAGCTATAATATACTTAGAGGCTATATTTATTATATTATTTTTCCTTCCAGGAAGACCTTACTCTAATTATTGGTATAATAAACTCTTAAATTTTTTTTATTTTTTTGGAGGTCTAGCAGGTCTTCTTCTAAATTTTATTGATTTAGGATATTACAGATTTAATTTAATGCGAATTAATGCACAGTTTTTTGAGGGTATACAGAATGAAAATAATAAATTCAACCTACTTTATCACTTTTTCCTTGACTACATTCATCTTGTTTTGCTCTACCTCCTTATATCAGGTATTTGGATTTACATATATAAATCAATTAAAATTATTTCTGTCAAAAGAAAATATAGAGCTTCAAGTTTTATAAAATCAATTTTAATTTTTTTAATTGTAGTTGTTTTATGTGTGGGAGGAATCAGAGGAGATTTTAAAAAAAGCACACGCCCGATCACCTTAATTCATGCTATGGAAAATGTTAATAACCCTCAGCATGCTGATTTAGTTTTAAATACTCCTTTTACTGTAATTCGAACCATTGGAAAGACAGGGTTTAAAATAAATAATTTTTACACTAAAAATCAAATAAAGAGTGTTGTTCATCCAATAAAAAAATATTCAAAAAAAGAACATGATAGCCTTAGACCAAATGTTATGATAATTATTTTGGAGAGTATGGGTAGGGAGTATTGGGGAAGTTTAAATTCAGAAGATAAAATCCCAAATTATAAAGGTTATACCCCCTTTCTAGACTCGTTAGCTAATCACAGTCTTATTTTTCCAAACTTTTATGCAAATAGCAGGAAATCTATTCATGGGATGCCTGCAATATTGGCTGGAATTCCATCTTTTGAAATTGCATACACATCATCACCTTATTCAAATCAACCAATTGAATCAGTTGTTTCAATTGCGAATAATTTGGGGTACAATACATCCTTTTTTCATGGAGCTAGTAACGGTTCAATGGGTTTTTTAGGTTTTTCAAAAACATTAGGATTTGATAATTATTATGGAAAAGATGAGTATAATAATGACTATGATTTTGATGGATATTGGGGAATTTGGGATGAGCCATTCCTTCACTTCACAAAAGAAATTCTTGACAAGACTAAGCAACCATTTTTGAGCACCGTGTTTACAGTGACCTCACATGATCCATATATTATCCCTAAAAAGTATGAAGGTGTTTTTGATAAAGGGTATGTTCCGATGCATGAAGCAGTTGGGTATACTGATTTCGCAATTAATAAGTTTTTTAATGAAGCAAAAAATGAACCTTGGTTTGATAATACTATTTTTATTTTTACAGCAGATCATGGAAACCAGACGTACTACCCTTATTATGAGAAAATAATTAATCGTTTTGCAAATCCTTTAATGATTTATTGGCCTAAGAAAAATTTAAAGGGTGTTTCTACTAGTCTTGGACAGCATATGGATATTTTTCCAACTATAGCGGAATTAATAGGTTATGACAAGCCATTTAGAAGTTGGGGTAAAAGCTTAATTTCTGATGATGAAACGGACTCATTTGTTGTAAATTTTTTCGGTGGAGGAAGTTATTTTATGATGGATGACGAATTTATTGTTGTTTCAAATGGTGAGAAAATAACAGGATTTTATGATTCAAATGATCATGACCTTGAAAACAACTTAATAGATGGTTCGAATAAAAAAATGAATGATTTGCAATATAAATTTAAGGTCTTTCTTCAAGATTATATGAACCGAATAGTTGAAGGGGATATGTTTTATAACTCTGGCAATGAATAAATATTACTTCATTATTAATCCAGTAAATAAGGCTAAAGCAAATTCTTTAGAGATAGAAATCCATTCCTTTTTTTCATACAGAAAAGATGAATACCAAATTAGTTTTTCTAACAATTCAATGCACTTAAAAAAGTTGGCTACTGATGCTGTTGATCAGAAAGTAGATGTCATTATTGCTTGTGGAGGCGATGGAACCGTTAGTGAAATTGGTCAAGTTTTAATTAATAAAAAAATTAAACTTGGAATAATTCCAATTGGATCAGGAAATGGAATATCTGGTCATTTTAAAATTCCTAACAATTTTATAAAAGCACTTGAAGTAATTATTGGTGAATCAAGTAAGAAAATGGATGTAGGTAAAGTTGATAATAGATATTTCTTTAGCAATATTGGCTTTGGAATTGAAGTTGAATTTATTAGGCATTATGCTCAAAGTAAAACTCATGGTTTGTTTGGGTATTTAGCTTCGTTTTTAAAATCATTTACTTCCTACAAACCACCTTTTTTTGATATCAAAGTTGAAAATAAAAACATATCGATTAAACCTCATATTTTAATGATTGCTAATACTAATAAGCAGGGTTATGGAGTAGGTTTATGCCCCAATGCTAAAACCGATGATGGTATTTTAAATATGATTATAATAAATAAAACTAATATTTTCTATCTCAACTACTTAATTGTTTTGGTGTTGTTGGGTCTTTCAATTGAAAAAAAAAAGAATGTTCAATACATTGAACTAAAAGATTTAAAAATCATTTCAAAAAATTATTATATCAATTTTCAAATTGATGGAGAATTTGAATTCATTAGTAAGAATGAATTAGATATTTCAGTAATTCCCGGTGGAATCGATATTTTATGTTAAAAGATGAATTTGATTTTAGGTCTGAAAGTATTAAATTATACTTATTTTTATATGAATAATTTAACTCATTTATTAAAAAATAATTATGGAAATTATTATTACTTTTTTAGGTTTTTTAGTCATGGTTCTAGCCTATTTAGTATACAATTTAAAAAACAATACTAACTCAACTAAAACAGCTGATTTAATTCATTTTTCAGAATCTTTAACTAGCCAAATTCAAGAAGTTAGAAAAGAAATCGATAAAAACTCAAAAGATAGTAGAGTTGATATTGAGTCAAGACTAAATGAGATTAATAAGCAAATGAATGATTTCACAAAGTCATCAACTGCCAATATGACTAATCAGTTTAAACAATCAAGTCAAGTTATAAAAGAAGTCACTTCTGAGTTAGAGAAAATAAAAGGAACAAATGAACAGGTGCTTAGTTTTGCAAATCAAATGAAGACTTTGGAGAAAATTCTTGGAAATCAAAAGCAAAGAGGAATTTTTGGTGAAATTCAACTAGAAAATCTTTTGGCGAATGTTCTTCCTCCGGGACTTTATCAAATGCAGTATTCCTTTAAAAACAATGAAACTGTTGATGCTATCGTGAAGGTAAATGACTATATAATACCTATTGATGCAAAATTTTCCCTGGATAATTATAATAAAATGATTGAATCATCCAATAAAGATGAACTGGATGATCTTGAAAAAAAATTCAAGAGGGATATACAAAATAGAATAGACGAAACATCCAAGTATATTAGACCAAATGAAGGGACAGTCGATTATGCCTATATGTTCATACCTGCAGATGGATTGTATCAAGATCTACTAAATAGTAGAGTAGGATCATTAAAGATTAATCAACAAGATTTAGTTTCATATGCTTTTCGAAAAAAAGTCATGATTGTATCTCCAATGAGCTTATTCCCTATGTTACAGGTTACAAATAAGGCACTGAATAATATGAAAATTGAGGATTCTATTAATGATGTTTTGAAAAACGTAGAAAAATTATCAAACCATTTGAATGCTTATAAAATTTATCATGAAAAATTAGGAAATACCTTAGGGACAGCTGTAAATCATTATAACGAAAGTTCAAAAGAGTTTAAAAAAATAGATAAAGATGTGGTGAAAATTTCATCAGGAAACTCTCAAATAAATGTTCAAACTGACACACTAGATAAACCTAAATCTGAAATTTAAATTATGAATAAGTATTTTTTAATTGTTTTTGCATTTACTTTTTCAAGTATCTATTCCCAAAGTGCATTGGAAATCATCAAAATTACTGATAGTAGATTAAGAGGGGATTCATCTTATGCAGAAATGACTATTACTATTGTTAGACCAAAATGGGAAAAGAAAATGGCTCTCAAGAGTTGGTCTAAGGGAACTGATTATTCCGTTTCTCTTGTGACCAGTCCTGCCAAAGAAAAAGGTTCCGTGTTTTTAAAAAGAAAAAAAGAGGCATGGAATTATTTACCAACCATTGAAAGAACAATTAAACTTCCTCCATCGATGATGACACAAAACTGGATGGGTACTGATTTTACAAATGATGATTTAATAAAACAGTCGTCAATGGTAGTTGACTATACTCATAAAATTGTTGGGACAGAAATAATCGAAAACCTAAATTGTTGGAAATTAGAATTGATTCCAACAGAAAATGCTTCTGTTGTTTGGGGTAAATTGAATGTTTGGATTGACAAAAAAGACTACATGCAACTAAAAATTGAATTTTATGATGAGGATTTAGAAATAGTAAATAGAATGGTAGGTTCTAAAATAAATGAATATAATGGTAAAAAGCTCCCTTCAAGATTGGAGTATTACCCTTTAGATGATGAAGGAAATAAAACTGTTATAGAATATAAGGTATGGAATTTTGATGTTTCAATACCTGAAAATTATTTTTCTACTCAATATGTTTCAAGATTAAAATAGAATATGTTAATAAAAATTGCCTGGAGAAACGTATGGAGGAATAAGCGAAGAAGCTTTATAACTATAGCAGCAATTTTTATTGCTGTTTTTTTAGCAATACTTATGCGGTCACTTCAATTAGGCATGTATGAAAATATGATTAAAAATGTTGTTGGGTCTTTTAGTGGATATGTTCAAATACATTCAAAAGGTTATTGGGAAGATAAAAATATTAATAACTCCTTCGAGGTTAGTGAGTCAGTTTTAAATAGTATTAATAAAATTGAAGGAGTTTCAAATATTATAAAAAGAGTACAGACTGGAGTGCTCTCATCTAATAATAAATTATCTAAATTTTTATATGTAACTGGAATAGAACAAGAGGCTGAGGAAAAACTTACAGACTGGAATAAAAGATTAATTGATGGAACTCTTTTAGATGATAATGGTCAATCAATAATTGTAGCTAAAGGTGTTGCAAAATATTATGATGCTAAAGTTGGGGATTCACTTATTTTTATTGGTCAAGGTTATCATGGAATGCAGGCTGTTGGAATCTATCCTATTCAAGGCGTGATTGATATGAAAAATCCAAACCTTAATAACATGAGTGTCTTTATGTCACTTAAATCAGCACAAGATTTTGTTTCAGCTAAAAACAGAATAACTAATCTAGTAATTGATAAAGAACAGTATTTTAATGAAGTTAAAATAGCAGAAAAAGTCAAATCTAAAATTGATATTCAGTCCAGAGATGTTATGACATGGAAAGAAATGACCCCACAATTAGATCAACTTATTGAAGCTGACAATGCTGGTGGGATTTTAATCATAATTATACTATATATGATAGTTGGTTTTGGGATATTTGGGACTGTTTTAATGATGACTCAAGAGAGACTCTATGAGTTTGGGGTGTTAATTTCAATAGGCATGAAAAAATCTAAATTAATGATCATATTAATTTATGAAACTATATTTTTAACATTTGTGGGTGTTCTTGTTGGGTTTGTGATATCCTGGCCAATTGTAAATTATTTTCATTATAATCCCTTAAAATTATTTGGAGCAGCTGCAGACCAGCTGGAAAGTGCTGGTTTTGAACCTATTATACCATTTATGAACACTTATGATATTCCTTTAGTACATGGATTTATAATTATATTAATCTCTTTAATTACATGTATTTATCCAATAATAATAATTTCAAAACTAAAGCCTATAAAAGCAATGAATAGATAATATGGGAACAATAGTAAAAATTGCTTGGCGAAATGTATGGAGAAATAAACTAAGAAGTTTCGTGGTAATTACATCAATGGTTTTAGGATTATGGTCTGGACTGTTTACAGTAGCAATGAGTAAAGGTATAAATGATCAAAGAGTAAAAAGTGCAATTGATACTTATTTACATCATGTTCAAATTCACAATCCTTCTTTTGAATATAATTTTGATATAAACAGTTCTATTAAAAATCCACTCATAATTGTAAAAGAATTGGAGAATAATAATTTAGTCAAAGGATATAGCAGTAGAATAATTATTTCAGCAATGGCTTCAACAGCCCATGGAGCAGAAGGTGTTAGAGTTATTGGAGTTGATTCTAAAAATGAAAATCAATTTTCTGATATAAGTAAAAATATAATAAAAGGAAATTATTTTTCTAAAATCAAAAGCAAGCCAGCCTTAATTGGACAAAAACTTGCAGATAATTTAAAGTTAGACATAAAGAAAAAACTGTCATTTACATTTGTCGATGATAAAGGAGATCTTCAAAGAATTAAATTTAAAGTTGAAGGAATTTTTAAAACTGCAAATTCTATTCATGACAATGGAAATATTTATGTTAAAAAAGAAGATTTAAATCAACTATTAATTGATAATTCGATTATTCACGAAGTGGCCATATTATCTAATAATATTGATGATTCAGATGTTTTAAAGCATCAGCTTCAAAGCCTTTTTCCAAAAAGCAAAGTAGAAACTTGGAAAGATATATCACCAGAATTGGGAGCTGCTCAGGGATTAATGGTTTGGTTTTTTATAATTTTCATGAGTATTATTCTTCTGGCTCTTTCATTTGGGATAGCCAATATTATGCTTATGGCTGTATTAGAAAGAAAAAGAGAGTTAGGAATGTTGATGTCGGTTGGACTTAATAAGACAAAGATTTTTTTAATGATTCTTTTTGAAACTATTTTTATTTCTTTTATTTCTTTACCTGCAGGAATTATATTATCATATATAATGATTTCCTATTACGGCCAAGTTGGAATAGATTTGTCAATTGTTTCTGAAGGTTTAGAAGCTTTTGGAATGAAGTCAATGGTTTATACTCATCTCCCATATGATTATTATATTAAAATAACGATTCTTACTTTGTTTGTAACACTTATTTCTTCTCTTTTTCCAGCAAGGAGAGCACTTAAACTGGATCCAGCTGAAGCTGTTAGATCACTATAACTTATTATTATGAATGTAATTGAGACTAAAAATATTTCTAAACTATACAAACAGGCAGATCAGGAAATCAGGGCTTTAGATAATGTGACAATTAATTTTAAACAAGGAGAGTTTACAGCAATTGTTGGTCCATCTGGTTCAGGTAAAACAACTTTTTTAAACTCTATTGGTGGACTTGACTCTCCAACTAAAGGTCAAGTTTTAATTGACAACAAGGATATAACCAAATTAAATTCAAATCAGCTTATTGACTTTAGACTAACAAATATTGGTTTTGTTTTCCAATCTTATAATTTAATTCCTGTTTTAACTGCTAAAGAAAATGTAGAGTTCATAATGTTAATGCAAGGGGCTTCAAAGTCTAAAAGAGATAAGCGCGCATTAGAATTGTTAGAAGCAGTTGGTTTAAAAGAGCAACTAAACAGAAGGCCGAATCAATTATCAGGAGGCCAGCAACAAAGAGTTGCAGTAGCTCGAGCCTTGGCATCAAAACCAAAATTTATTCTTGCTGATGAGCCAACAGCTAATTTAGATTCATCATCGACTGCAAACTTATTAGATATTATGAGTAGACTTAATGAAGAAGAAAGGATGACTTTTATTTTTTCCACCCATGATCAAAGGGTGATTGATAGAGCTAATCGAATAATTACCCTAGAAGACGGAAAGATTCTTTCGGATATAAATGTTAAATAATTTTCATCTTGAAATATCTACTATTTATTTCTCTTTTATTCATCACTACTTCATCTCTTAAAGCCCAGAAAGAGGATGAAAAAAATTGGAAAAATAATTTGAGTTTTTCTGGATACGTTCGCTATATGAACTCTTCTTCGGTAATTAATTCGGATTCAATTATTGCTGATAATTTAATTCATAATCGTTTGAGATTTAAAATGGACTTCAATTCCAATCTAACAGGAGTTGTTGAGGTCAGGAATAGAGTGTTTTTTGGTGAAGCAACCAATTTAAATCCTGCTTTAGGTGAAATATTGAATAATGACATTGGAAACCTTGACTTATCCTTTATTCCTCATAATTCTAGAACTCTTGTAGTGAATTCAATATTTGATAGAGCATATATTAAATATTCATCTGAAAAATGGGAGTTGAGAATAGGAAGACAAAGAATTAATTGGGGAGTTAATTTAGCTTGGAACCCAAATGATTTATTTAACGCATATAGTTTAATAGACTTTGATTATCAGGAACGTTCCGGAGTTGACGCCATAAGGTTTCAATATTATACAAGTGATATGTCAAGTTTAGAATTTGCTTTTCAGCCAGGAAGTGATATGGATAGATCAATTTTTGCCGGTTTATGGAGGTTTAATTTATCTGGGAACGATATTCAGCTTCTTCTAGGTAATTATTATACAGACCTTGCTTTAGGGTTAGGTTGGGCTGGAAGTTTAAAAAATGCAGGCTTTAAATTTGAAAGTACTTATTTTATCCCCAAAAAAGATATTAATGATTCCTCTAATGTTTTAAGTACATCTATTTCATTTGATTACTCTACCAAAAAAGGTATTTATTTTAATTCATCAATTTTATATAATAGTAGTGGTAATAATAGAAATTCAAGTTCTGATAATTTATTTGGATCTTTTCTAAGTGATGTATCAGCTAAAAATTTAATGCCATCCAAGTTTACATACTTTTCTCAAATTAGTGGAAATTTCACTCCGGCAATAACAAGCTCCTTTACTGCTTTCTATATGAAGGGTGAAGAAATGATGTTACTAATGCCCTCCATAACCTATGAAATAAAAGAAAATATAGATTCAATGTTATTAGGACAATTTATATATAACAACCTGAATAGTAAAATTAACCCTATGGGTATTGGAGTTTTCGCTAGATTAGCATATAATTTTTAATAGATGGAGAAAGGCCTATTTATAATGATTTGTGTTTTTATTGTAATTATAATAATTCATTTTATATCACTAAAAACATATAAGCTTTCCAAAGTTGCTAAAAATAATTTGAGAAAAAAGTGGTGGTATTTTTATGGCTTTTACTTTATTGCGTATGGATTTTCACTTAATATTCAAAAAGGATTTGATTTAATTGGAATTGGATTTATAATTTTAGCAATATTTATATTGTATACAAATTATAAAGGAAAAATGGTTTCGTCTTGGGATGAAACAAGTAAAAAGCCTTGATTAGAATCTAATCAAGGCTTTTTTTTAAAATGTGGTACCTCCAGGAATCGAACCAGGGACACAAGGATTTTCAGTCCTTTGCTCTACCAACTGAGCTAAGGTACCGGATTTTAAAGTGCAGCAAATATAAAATGCTTTTTAGACTAGAACAAATCATTCCTTATAAAAATCTTTTGGTATTTTTGAATATTGTTTAAATAACAATTATGAACTTAGTTTTAGATATAGGAAATACCTTGTCAAAATATTCTGTTTTTGTATCAGATAAAATTATTGATCAAGGTACTTGGCAAAGTTTAAATATTATTGA
Organism: Candidatus Marivariicella framensis; assembly: GCF_982709265.1. Lineage (NCBI taxonomy): Bacteria > Pseudomonadati > Bacteroidota > Flavobacteriia > Flavobacteriales > Flavobacteriaceae > Candidatus Marivariicella > Candidatus Marivariicella framensis. The sequence continues at coordinate 30,562 of NZ_CEXPNT010000011.1, forward strand.
AAAATTTAAAACTTGGAATAAAATTAATCCAGAGTGTCAGTCGATAATTGTCTCTGATGTTTACGGTGTTGATAATTCTATTTTTGAATCTATAGCTAAGTGCAGGCTGGTTTGGGTTTCCAGCAATATAAGTTTGCCATTCAAAATAAATTATAAAACACCTGACACACTTGGTTCTGACAGGATTAGCCTTATAGCGTCAGCAGTTATTAAATATTCACAAAAGAATTGTTTGATAATTGATTTGGGCACATGTATTACTTATGATTTCGTCAATGAATTTGGTGAATACTTAGGTGGTTCAATAAGTCCAGGTTTTTCAATGAGATATAATAGCTTGAATACGTTTACATCAAAACTACCCCAATTAGAATTCAATAAGCCAGATAATATCTCTGGAAATTCAACTGATAACAGCATTCATTCAGGAATATACTATGGAATACTAGCAGAAGTTAAAAATCAAGTAAGTCATTATAAAGAAAAACTTGAAAATTTAACAGTTATTTTAACAGGAGGGGATGCTGATAAGTTGGCAAACCAAATAAAAAATGTCATATTTGCCAATCACAATTTTATAGCTAAGGGATTACACACTGTTTTACAATTGAATACAGACGAATTTTGAAAAAAATAATTTATATTTTTTTAACTTTAATAAGTCTTTCATCTTTTGCTCAAGTTGGAACAGGCTCTCCCTATTCTTTTGTTGGCTTTGGTGAAACAAATTTCAGAGGAAATCACTTAAATAGAGCTATGGGAGGTATTGACGTGTATATAGACTCTATTCACCCAAATATAAATAACCCTGCAAGCTATGGTAAGCTTAAGGCTACAACATATTCTATTGGAGTTAATTATCGAAATAATATTTTATCTAATAATTCGGAGTCTCAAAAAGTCACAACTGCTTCTATTGATTACATCGGAGTTTCAATTCCTACAAAACGTTTTGGTTTTGGTTTTGGCATCCTACCTTTTAGCTCAGTGGGATATTTACTTCAAGAAGTAACCCAAACAAATCAAATAGATGCTATAAACAGATTTACAGGTGAAGGTGGAATAAATAATGCTTTTTTAAGTTTTGGATTTAAAGCACTCAAAGGTTTGAATATTGGCTTTACTACAAATTACGGATTTGGTGATATAACCTATAGAAAAACTCAAGTAATTGATGGTATTGAAAATGGCACATATCTGGAGAGTAATTCAAGTTTATCAGGAATAAAATTTAAAGCCTCTGCTAGCTTCACCCTTCCGATTAAAGAATTAGAACTTCATGGATTGGTTAGTTTCAGTCCAGAATCAGAACTTACCTCTCAAAATGTACAGATTGTTTATACAAGATCTTTATTAAATGGAGATCAGTTGGGAGATTTTGAAGAAACTGATTTAGCTTCAAGTGGTCTTGATAAAACTAAATTTAGACTTCCAACAACTTCATCTTTAGGGCTGGGTGTTGGAAAAGATAAAAAATGGTTTTTTGGTGCCCAGTATAATAAAACAAATAATAGCCGTTTCATAAATGAATTCATTAACCAAGCAAGCATAACTTATGAAGATGCATCAAGATTTGGAATTGGTGGTTTTTATATTCCTGAATTCAGTTCTATAACTTCCTACTGGAAAAGGATAGTTTATCGATTTGGTTATAGGTCCGAAAGCAAAGGTTATCAATTAAATAATCAGTCAATTAAAGAAAATGGTATTACATTTGGGTTTGGTTTACCTATGGCTGGTTATTCGAATACAAATGTTACTTTTGAAATAGGAAAGCTTGGCACAAAAAACAATAACTTAATAGAAGAAAATTATTGGGCAATTAGGATAGGCTTTTCGCTAAATGATGTTTGGTTTATAAAAAGAAAGTACAATTAATCTAAAAAAAGACATGAAAACTTTGAGATGCTTTTTAATAATATTTTCGTTAACTTTTAATTTTGCTAATGGCCAATCAAATGAAGAATGTTCAAATAATTTATCAATTTTTGCAGAATCAGCAAAAATTAAAAATTATGACGTAGCATACGATACATGGTTGTTGGTGCTTAATGAATGTCCAAAATTAAATTTAGCTATATACTCTTACGGAGAAAGAATTTTAAAGCATAAAATTAAAAATTCATCTGGCAGTGAACAGCAATCTTTCAAAGAAGATCTTATAGGGTTATATGATCAATGGATAATTAATTTTCCAAAAAGAAAAGGTGTAAGTAAAATTGGTAGTATACTAAGTACAAAAGCTCAAGCATTAATTGATTATAAAATGGCTGATGATGCTTCTGTTTATGCTGTATTTGATGAAGCTTATACAAAAGATTCTGCAAGTTTTACAAACCCCAAGGGATTATATAATTATTTTGATACTTTATACAAGCAGTATAAGGTTTCAAACCTAGTTGTTTCAACAGAACATTTGTTTAATAAGTATGAAGAAATTTCAGAAAAATTTGAGTTTGAGTCTACTAGTTTAGCAAAAAAATTAGATAAAATTTTAATTAAAGAAGATAATGGCGAGCCACTTACTAAAAGAGAAATAAAGAATAAAAGAGTATATAATGTAAACTCAAGGGCTATAGGTATATTATTATCAAATTTGGATGCAATAATTGCTATTGAGGCTTCATGTGAAAACTTAATTCCTCTATATAAAAGAAATTTTGAAGAAAATAAATCTGATCCAATTTGGTTAAAGCGCGCTGCAAGTAGAATGGATAGTAAAGAGTGTTCAGATGACCCATTATTTGTCACTCTTGTTGAGGCTCTTCATACTCTTGATCCATCTGCTGATTCAGCTTATTATTTAGGTTTATTAAATGATAAGAGAGGTAAAAGTTCTGAAGCTTTAAAATATTATGAAGAATCAATTTCATTAGAAGCAGACCAATATAAAAAAGCAAAAATTTTATATAAAATTGCTGTCAAATTTAAAAATAGTGGACGTAAACAATCTTCCAGAAGGTATGCGCAAAAAGCTTTAAAAAATCAGCCTTCAATGGGTCGTGCTCTTCTTCTTATAGCTAGTCTTTATGCGTCAAGTGCCAATGATTGTGGTGATAATCAGTTTAATAAAAGAGCAATTTATTGGTTAGCAGCAGATATAGCAACAAAAGCTGGTCGTGTAGATGGCTCAATAAAGAAATTAGCTAATAAAACTGCCTTGAGTTATATGGGTAGAGCGCCGAGCAAAACTGATATTTTTTCACAAGCAAACCAAGGAGCTAAAATTACTTTTAACTGTTGGGTTGGAGCTAGTGTAACTGTCCCAAAATTGTAATGATTAAAAAGTTTTTTAAAAAAATAAAAAGGGTTATTGTTTTGTCAATAACCCTTTTTTATTCCTGTTTAGATAATAATCAAGCACTTAAAGATATTAATTTATTTGAGCAAGAACCAATTGGAACAGCTTATGATATTAGAATGGTATATACAGACTCAATGAGAGTTTCGGCTATATTGACTGCTAGTAAACATATAGACTACACCAATTTATCTTTTAAGTATTCTGAATTTCCTGAGGGAGTTAAGGTAGTATTTTATGATCAATATGAAAATGAAAATGTAGTTACTGCTGATTATGCTATTTTGTATGATTCAACAAAATTAATTGATTTACAGGGCAATGTTTTGATAAAATCAAATAATGGAGCAGAATTAACTTCAGATCAAATTTTCTGGGACTCAAGTAATGATTGGATTTTTACAGAGCGTCCATTTGATTTTAAAGATTCAGATTATGAAATTTCAGCAACTAGATTGGACACAAATAAAGAATTTAGTAAATTTAAAACTGGAGAGCTTACTGGAACAATAGTAGTTAAGGATTCCGTAAAATAAAAATTTAAAAATGAAACGACTTCTAGTATCTGAAATTATATATTGGATAATAGCCTTAATGTCTATTTTTCAAATAATTCAAAATTGGAATTTTAATAAACAAAAAGCTTATATATTTATTTTTTTCGCTGTTGTTTCTGTGTTTATGGCTTTTTTTCGTAGGTATTTTCGTAATAAGTATTCAAAAAATAAACCGGATTAAATCTAATGATCATAACCGATTTAATAATTATTTTTTCATTATTACTTTCAGCTTTTTTTTCTGGATTAGAAATTGCTTTTGTTTCATCCAATAGATTGTTTTTAGAAATTCAAAAAAAACAAAAAGGCTTTAGTTCATTGTTATTAAAAAAATGTACAAAAAATCCTTCAAAATTTATTGCCACTATGTTAGTTGGAAATAATATATCGTTAGTTATTTATGGGATTTTTATGGGAGAGAGGATAGTAAGTATTTTATTTCCACAAATTAATAGTCAAGATAATATTAGACCAGACGTTTTATTATATCAAACCGTAATTTCCACTTTTATTATATTAATTACAGCCGAATTTTTACCTAAAGTTTTTTTTAGATTATACGCTCATAAGCTAATTACATTTTTTGCAATTCCAGCAGCAAGTTTTTTTTATTTATTTAGTCCAATTACTTCTTCTATAATGAATATGACTGACTGGATACTTAAAAATATTTTCAAAACTAAAACGGATAAGGTTCAATTATCTTTTTCGAAACTAGAATTAGGAGATTACATTGAAACTCAAATGGAAAACTCCAAAAATAATAATTGTATTGATCCTGAAATTCAAATTTTTCAAAATGCTTTAGATTTTTCTGATTTAAGATCTAGGGAGACTATGGTTCCCAGAACAGAAATAATAGCAGTTGATATCTCTACCAAATCAAACGAGCTAAAAGAAATATTTATCAAAACAGGGTATTCCAAAATACCAGTTTATAGAGGGACGATAGATAATATTGTTGGTTATATTCATGCATTTGAAATGTTTAAACACCCTAAAAAAATTGAAGATATAATATTACCTGTTTCATTTATTCCTGAACCTATGAAGATAAATAAGGTTTTAGAGCTTCTTTCTAAGCAAAGAAGTAGTATGGCAATAGTTTTAGATGAATATGGAGGAACATCTGGATTGATAACAGTTGAAGATATTGTAGAAGAATTGTTTGGAGAGATTGAAGATGAACACGACCAAACTGATCATATTGAAAGAATCATTTCAAAAAATAAATTTGAGTTTTCCACAAGACTTGAAGTTGATTATATTAATCAGAATTACCAATTAAATATTATTGAAAATGAATTATACGAAACCCTAGGAGGGTGGATTGTTTTTAATACTGCAGACATCCCAGACGAGCAAGAGATAATTAATATAGATAATTTTAAAATAACAATATTAGAGGCCTCTTCTACTAAAATCGAAAAGATATATTTAGAGTTTAATGAAGATATTTAATTTATCACTTGGATTGGTATTTTTAATATTTTAAATTTTTTAAAACCCTATGGATATCGTAAATTCGCAATCGATCTAAAATTAAAACATTATTATGGCTGTACTAGGACAAATCAGGCAAAGATCATTTTTTTTAATCATTGTAATAGGGATGGCTCTTTTTGCTTTCGTTATCTCAGGCGTTTTCACAAGTAGTCTTGATAATTCATCGCCTTCAGAGCCTATTGCTATTGTTAACGACACAGAAGTTGATATAGAACTTTTTAGATTTAATGTTGAACAAACGGAGCGAAGTTATAACTATACAACTCTTCAAGCAGTTTCAGCAGTTTGGGATCAAACAATAAGAAACACTATTTTGAATCAAGAATACAAAATTCTTGGAATTGATGCTGGGAAAGCTCAATTAGAAGAAATAATCAGTTCAAACAATGCTTTTTTGAATGATAGTCGATTCTTAAATGAATCAGGTTTCTTTGATTTTGGATTATTTACAAATTTCATAATTTCTATGAAAACTAATAATCCTGAAGGTTATGAAAACTGGAAGTCTCAAGAGACTAATTTAATTGCTTTAGCAAAAGAAAAAATTTATCTTGATTTAGTTAGATCAAGTGCAGGTTTTACTGACTATGAAGGAAAAGCTGCTTATCACATTGAAAATGACCAAGTTTCTATTGAATATGTTCAACTTCCTTATTCTCTAATACCAGATAGTTTAATTATAATTTCTGATAGAGAAATAAAAAAATACATATCCAATAATTCAGATAAATATAAAAGAAATCCAAGCAGATCAATCAGGTATGTTTTATTTAATGAAGAAGCAACTGAGCAGGATTTACTAAATCAAAGAATGAACCTAGAGTCTATTATTGAAAATAAAATAGAATATAATGATGTTTCAAAGCTAAATGACACTATAATTGGCTTTAAAAAGGTTGTTGATGTTTCTGATTTTGTAGCTCAATATTCTTCTGAGGTTTTTGATTCGGTATATAAACCAAAAGGACAGTTATCATCTGAATATTCAGAAATTTTATTTAACCTTTCAGAGGGAGAAGTTTTTGGTCCATATAAAGATGGGGAGAATTTAAAAATTTCCAGAATAATAGACAGAAAAAAGGGAGGTTCAATTCGAGCAAGTCATATTCTTATTGCTTATCAAGGAGCTGAAAGATCTAATTCTTCAATTGGTAGAAGTAAAGATGAAGCTAAAAAGAAAGCCAATACTCTTTATAAAAGAATACGAAGAAACCCAAAGCTTTTTGAAAAATTAGTTAATGATAATTCAGATGGACCATCAAATATTTTAGGTGGTGATGTAGGTTTTTTTCAAGAAGGTTATATGGCTCAGGAATTTTATGATTTTGCAAATAGAAACAGAGTAGGAAAGATTGGCTTAGTTGAAACTGAATTTGGTTTTCACGTTATAAAGATTACAGAAAAACAAGATATTCTTTTAACAGCTGATATTGTTCAACCAATCATACCTTCTGAATCAACTTCTAATGATATTTTTAAGTCAGCAACAACATTTGAAATGGAGACAATAAAGGCTGATAAAAATGATTTTTTATCGATAGCTGAATCGCAGAAATTTATCGTAAAACCAATAGATTATGTTAACATGCTTGATGAAAATCTCCCAGGTTTATTCAGCCAAAGACAAATAGTTCAATGGGCATTTAATTCAGATTCTAAGGTGGGTGATATTAAAAAATTTAATCTTTCTTCAGGAGGTGGTTATGCTGTAGTTCAAATTTCAAAAGCAAGAGATAAAAATATTGCTGATATTGAAGAGGTTAGGGTAGATGTTTTTGAGAAATTAAAAAATGAGAAAAAAGCCGAATTGTTAAAAACTCAATATAATAGTTTAGGTTCTATTGAGGAGCTTTCTCAAACATCAAACACTGAAATTCAATCGGCTTCTGCCCTTACTCAATTAAATGCAGTTTTAGTTGGAGCAGGTCAGGAACCATACGTTATAGGAGCTGCTTTCTCCCTTGATGATAAACAAACATCTGGTCTAATTAATGGCTTAATGGGTCTGTACAAGATAAAATTGATGAATAAAAATATTGCCGTTGATTTAGCAAATTATTCTGCTTACTCTCTTTCACTTAAGAATGCTGAAAATTCCAGAATAAACTCAGCAATTTTTGAAGCATTAAAATCAGCTGCTTCAATTGAAGACAATAGACCACTTTATTATTAGTTTATAGTAAAAAATCATCAAAGCTGAAGCTAATATTCATCCCTTTTTTCTTGAAGTATTCCATTGAATTTTCTGGTCCTATTGCTAAAAAAAAATCACCACCCCACGCACCAAGACTTTTAATAACACCATTGTAATCAGGAAAGTTTTTAATGAGTGGATTTGTTTTTAATAATTTACTTATAATTGCTTCATGAGTATTAATTAATTTAGAAAACTCATCTATACTTGAGCAAAGCAATAATTTATTACTAATCATTGAAACTTCATCTATAATTGATGATCCAATATATGCTTTATTTTGGAAGTCAAGTATTGATTTTTGACTGTTTTGCATTTTATTTTGATAAATAAAAAATAAATTATCTTTAAATTTTGGATTAAAATTTACTGGTTTAATTACTTGCTTATTAGAATTTGATGAAAATAATATTGGAGAATTATTTGATGCACAAGCAATATCATAGCCACTGCCCCCAAATGTTTTTTTTAAAAGATCGTATGGATTAATTTTTGCCCATTGAGCTATGTTGTTTATTAAAGTTGAAGAACTGCCTAAGCCCCATCTAAAATCAAAATCAAGAGTTGTTTTTATTGTTTTTCCCGAAAGCAAAAACTCTGGATTTAATTCTCTCACAATTTTTAATATTCCTTGAAGTCTTTTCGCAATTTTAGGTTCATTAGTTTTTAAAATAGTTAAAGAAGCATTTTTAAATATACAATTGAACCAAATTTTTTTGTTAATATTAAAGCTAATCCATTCTATAAAATTATCATCTCGATTATGAACTGTTAAGCTTTGTCCCATTTTTGTTGGAAGACCAATAGCCTCTGCTCCGTAAAGAACAACATACTCTCCACTAAGTAAAACTTTACCATTACTATAAAAATTAGTCATTTATAATGATTTTAAAAATTTTTCAACTTCATTATGGCTTACTGTATTTTTTTTGAAGTATTCGATTGCTTTTATCTTTTCATCTTCTTTAACTTCCATTTGATTTAAAATATTCAATAAATGCATTTTCATATGGCCTTTTTGAATACCAGAAGTTATCAATGAGCGAATAGCCGCAAAATTTTGTGCAAGCCCAGCAACTCCAATAATTTTCATTAATTCTTTTGAATTAGGATTTTTTAAAAGCTCTAAGGACCATTTAACAAGAGGATGTAGGTTAGTTAAACCTCCTACAGTTCCAACTGACAAAGGTATTGTCATTTCTAAGGTAAAGATGTTGTTTTTAATACTAGCCTTGGTAAGACCGCTGTAAGTTCCATTTCTCGAGGCATACGCATGAACCCCCGCTTCAATAGCACGAAAATCATTCCCTGTAGCTATGGCTAATGAATCTATTCCATTCATTATTCCTTTATTGTGAGTAACCGCTCTATATGGATCTATTTCTGAAATCTTAACTGCTTGAATAAATTTTTTCGCAAACTCATTTGCTGAAAAGCCACTGTTCTCATCAAGATCACTTACAGGGCAACTCACCCAGACTTTAACTAAGCAATTAGGGACATAATTAGATAAAATACTCATTATAATATCTAAATCATTTTCATCAATTAAATTAGATTTTAAGGATAATTTTTTCATGGAGTTGGCTATCTTTTCCAGACATGAATTTATAAAGTTTGCACCCATTGAATCAACAGTATTAAACCTTATGTCAATCTGAAAATAATTCTCTAGGTCATTTGTTTTATCATTTAATTGAATTGACAATATCCCTCCTCCTCTAATTCTCATATTAGAAGTAATTTCATCACATGATTTTAAAAAAGTATTTTTATTTTCTTCAAAAAAAGTATGTAAATTTTTCTTTTTACCCTTATGTAAAAAATGAATGTGACCAACTTTTTCAACATCTAGAACTTCAGCATGAAACCCCCCTCGTTTTGACCAATATTTTGCAGAATTTGCAGCTGCAGCAACAACTGAGCTTTCTTCAATAACCATTGGTATAGTTACACTTTTATTATTTATTACAAAATTAGGAGCAACACCCAAAGGCATATAAAAGTTACTTAATGTGTTTTCAATAAATTCATCATGTTTTTGTTGAATTTTATGATTTGAATTCCAGTATTTACTGAGTTCTAATTTAGCTTTATTAGGGTCTTTAAAAAAAGATTCAGTTATCCACTGTATTTTTTCACTTTTACTTAGTTTAGAAAACCCAGAGACCTCTTTTTTCATTTTCTCGTTTTAATATTCAAAGATATGTATTTTGATTTCTAATATTTTTGAAATGATTTTTAAAAACCATCTAATTTTCCTTATTTTCGGATATTAAATCATAGAAACATTATTTATTTAAATTTAATAAATGAAAAAACAATTACTTGCTGTATTTATTTTTATCACCTTCTTATTATCGGCTCAGAAACAGTTACATGTGAATGAAATTTGGGAAGATGAATTTTCTCCAAATCGAATGGAATCTTTAAAATCAATGAAAGATGGAAATCAATACACTATTATTGATATTGACATGAACAATAGTGAATCTAAAATAATTTCACGTCATTACGATTCTTCTAAAAATGAAGAAATAATACTTAGTTCCAAGAATGAATTACTAATTCCTTTTTTTACTAATTATAAATTTTCTAATGATGAGCAAAAGATATTAATAACAACTCAAGAGGATAAAATATATAGGCGTTCAAAAAGAGGTGTTTTCTGGGTCTTTAATAGACTAGATAAATCATTAAAAATGATTTACAATAAAAAAATTCAAGAACCTCATTTCTCTCCTGATGGTGAGAAAGTCGCTTTTGTTTTTAATAGAAATCTTTTTATTAAAAACTTAATAAATAACACTATTATTCAAATAACCCATGATGGTGACGGACAAACCATTAATGGAATAACAGATTGGGTTTATGAAGAAGAGTTTGGATTTGTGAAAGCATTTGAATGGAATTCTGATAGTTCAAAAATAGTTTTTATGCGCTTTGATGAATCTAATGTTCCCTTGTTTTCAATGGATATATATGGAAAAGATTTATATCAATACCCCTATAAATTTAGATATCCAAAAGCAGGGGAGTCAAATTCAAAAATATCACTTCATCTATTTGATTTAAAAAACAACAAAAAAACTTCAATTGTATTAAATGAAAATTTAAATCCATATTATATTCCAAGAATTAAGTTTACAAATGATCCATTCCTTTTAACTATTCAAACTGTTAATAGAAAACAAAATCATTTGAAACTTCATTTATTTAATTTCAAAACGAATACCAGTAAGATTTTAATTGAAGAAAAATCTAAAACATATGTTGATGTAAAAAATGACTTAAATTTTTTAGATAATAACAACTTCTTTTGGTTGAGTGAGAGGAATGGTTATAATCATATTTACCATTACAATAATAAAGGAAATCTTCTTAATCAAATTACTGGAGGAAACTGGGAGGTTACAACTTTATATAAATATAATCCTAAAACAAAAGAAATTTATTTTGGAGCTGCAAAATCATCATCAATTGAAAGAGGTGTTTATTCTGTTGATGTCAATGGGAAAAATCTAAGAACACTTACTCAAGAATCAGGGTATAATGGGGCTACTTTCAGTTCTGATGGAAGTAAATTTATTCACACCTATTCTGATGAAAATACTCCACCCATATATTCTTTGAGGTCATCTGAAAATGGATCCATAATTAGAGTTCTTTTAGATAATATAGATTTAAAGAATAAATTAAAGGAATATAACCTTCCAAATAAAGAATTTACAAAATTAAGTATTAATGGTCAGGACCTTAATACGTATTTTATAAAACCTAAAGAGTTTGATCCATCAAAAAAATATCCTTTGTTACTTTTTCAATATTCTGGACCGGGATCACAACAAGTAACTAATAGGTGGGGAAACAATAGAGACTTGTGGCATAAAATGCTAACTCAAAAAGGTTATGTTATTGCTTGTGTTGACGCAAGAGGAACAGGTTTTAAGGGAGAATACTTTAAAAAAATGACATATATGAAGTTAGGTGAATTAGAAACTCAAGATCAAATATCTGTTGCAAAAAAACTGTCTTTACTTCCATACATAGATGAAAATAGAACCGGAATATGGGGGTGGAGTTATGGAGGACATATGGCTACAAATTCATTGTTATTAGGTAATGATGTTTTTGAAATGGCTATTGCTGTTGCGCCTGTTACTAATTGGCGATTCTATGATACTATATATACTGAACGCTTTATGAGAACTCCTCAGGAAAATCCTGATGGTTATGACTTAAACTCACCAATTAACTATGCAGATAGATTAAAAGGAAAATATTTATTAATTCATGGCTCAGGAGATGATAATGTTCATGTTCAAAACTCTATGAGAATGATTCAAGCTCTTATTGATGCTGATAAACAATTTGAATGGATGATTTATCCTGATAAAAACCATGGAATTTATGGGGGAAATACGCAAAACCATCTCTATTCAAAAATGACTAATTTTATTTTAAATAATTTATAATATGGATTATACATACAATGGTAGTGAGCTAAATCAAAAAACAATTCTTGGACACCCATCTGGGTTGTATGTATTATTCTTTACTGAGATGTGGGAAAGATTTTCATACTATGGAATGAGAGCCATTTTGGTGCTTTTTTTAGTTTCATCTTTTACCGATGGAGGATGGGGGTGGGAGAGGAGTGAAGCGCTAGCGTTATACGGGGTATACACTGGACTTGTATATATTACGCCAATTTTTGGCGGTCTAATAGCTGACAAGCTTTTAGGCTATAGAAAAGCTGTAATCATGGGTGCATTTGTTATGACTCTGGGACATGCAGCTATGGCGTTAGAAATTTTTAATGACTTCTTTCTATACCTCGGTTTAATTTGTTTAATAATAGGTAATGGTCTTTTTAAACCAAATATAAGTTCAATTGTAGGACAATTGTATAAAACGGAAGGCCAAGATAAGGACGCTGGGTATACAATTTTTTATATGGGGATTAATTCAGGGGCATTTTTAGGAATTTTACTTTGTGGGTATATTGGAGAAAATATTGGCTGGCATTATGGGTTTGGATTAGCTGGGATTTTTATGTTTTTGGGCATGTTACAATTTTATTATGCTCAAAAGATATTTGGTTCAATAGGTGTTCTTAATAAGTCTAACTCATCCGATGACTCTATTGATAATCTTTCAGAAATTGATGAAAAAGTTTCTTCAAATATTATATTCGATAGACTTTTAGTCATTATTATTTTCTCTTTTTGTGTAATCTTTTTTTGGTGGGCCTTTGAACAAGCTGGTGGATCAATGACAATTTTTGCAGCTGATTATACAGATAGAACTTTAGAAGGTAATGGAGCTTTTATTTTTAAAATTTTTAATTCAGTAATTACTATAGTTCCAATGATGATAATAAGCTATATTATTTATTTACTTAGCTTGAACACCTATTCTACTTACAAACTATCTAGTGTTTTTTTAATTTCAAGTTTTTTAATTATTTGGTTTATTATAATTTGGATGCTAGATAGGGAATTTAACAATCAATCTACTGAGGTTCCAGCTTCTTGGTATGGGATTTTAAATTCGTTTTATATTATAGTGTTTGCTCCTCTTGTTTCTAAAATTTGGCAAAGTAAGTATAATGTGTCTGGACCTTTTAAGTTTGGTTTTGGACTTATTTCATTAGCAATTGGATTTGCAATTTTAGCATATGGTTCAATTAATATTCCATTGGGCGCAAAAACAGCATCTGTAAGTATGATTTTTTTAATTCTAGCTTACTTTTTTCATACTATGGGAGAGTTATGCGTTTCACCAGTTGGGCTATCATATGTGAGTAAGTTGGCGCCAAAAAATCTTGTAGGATTAATGTTTGGAGTTTGGTTTGTGGCAAACTTTATAGCAAATACGGCCGCAGGGTTTACTGGAAGTTTTATAGATCCAATTGTTGAAGTTTATGGAATGAGTATTTTTTTCTTAATTTTCACAATAATACCAACTGCAGCAGGAATAGTTATGCTCATAGCAAATAAAAAAATAGTTAAAATGATGCACGGAGTCAAATAAGGTTAATCAAATGGTTTTAAAAAAAATTTTTTTATTTCTTTCTTTTTTTTGTTTCCAATCTATTTTAATTGGACAGAAGATTAATTGGATGAGTTTGGATGAAGCATTAATTGCTCAAAAAAATGAGCCTAAAAAAATATTAATGGATGTTTATACTGTTTGGTGTGGGCCTTGTAAGTTAATGGATAAAAAAACTTTTACTAATTCAGATCTTGTGACATATGTAAATCAATATTATTATGCTGTTAAGTTTAATGCTGAGGGAAATGAAAAAATTAGTTTTTTTGATAATATTTTTCAAAACCCAAACTATGATGAAACAAGAAAATCAAGAAGAAACAGTACTCATCAATTTACTCAGTTTTTAGGAGTAAAAGGATACCCAACTACTGTTTTTCTAAGCGAACAAGGAGACTTAATAACACCTGTTGTAGGGTATTTAAATACTCATCAAATGGAATTATATTTAAAGATGATTAAGCAGGGAGACTATCAGGTTTTTTCTACTGCTCAAGATTTTGAAAATTATAAGAAGTACTTCCGTTATAAATTTAGAATTAAAGGGTGATATGTCTATTTAGATATACTTTCAAATATTAAATTAGAGGTTATTTTACTTGCTCCACCTTTATCTAGAATTTGATACAATTTTTCGTAATCATTTTTAATTTGATTAGCATTTGATGTAGCTAAAATTTTATTAAGAGAATTAGCAATTTTCTTAGAATTACAATTACTCTGAATAAGTTCTTCAACCACCTCCTTATTCATGATAATATTTACTAATGAAATATATTTCAGTTTAACTATCTTTCTAGCAATAAAATAACTTATAAAGCTGCTCTTATAACAAACAATTTGAGGTGTTCTTAGCAGAGCCGTTTCTAAAGTAGCAGTTCCACTAGTAACGACACATGCTTTAGAAAGTTTTATAAGATTATATGTTTCATTAAAAATTACAGGTATTGAACAGTTTTTAAGAATTTCATCATAGTCTTTCATTTCTCTTCCAGGAGCTCCAGCAATGACAAATTGGTATTTTGGAAATTGATTTTGAATTTTAATTAATTCTGGTAAAATTTTATTTATTTCTTGTTTTCTACTTCCAGGTAAAAATGTGATTATAGGCTTATTTGAAGCTAGTCCAATTTTACTAATAATTCCATATTCTAAAGTTATCTTTGGAATATGCTCCATTAGTGGATGTCCAACGTAGTTAACTCGATAGTTATGTTTTTCTTCAAAAAAAGCTTTTTCAAAGGGTAAAATAACATATAAAGAGTCAATATTTTTCTTCATTGAATTTACTCTGCTTTCCTGCCAAGCCCATACTTGAGGACTTATATAATAATGATTTTTATAACCATTTTTTCTTGCCCATTTAGCAATTCGCAAATTGAACCCTGGATAATCTATATAAACAATAACATCTGGTTTAAAATTATTTATATCAATTTTACAGAATTTCAAATTTTTAAAAATTTTTAAAATATTTATTAAAACTTCCCAAAACCCCATGAAAGACAATTCTTTGTAATGTTTTATTAAGTTTCCACCTGCATTTTTCATTAAATCCCCACCCCAACAGCGAATATTAGCATTCTTATCGGATGATTTAATTGCTTTAATTAATGAGGCTCCGTGAAGGTCTCCAGAAGCTTCTCCAGCAATAATATAATATTTCATTTTATAATATTTTTATACCAACGATTAATAGAACTATAAACAATGATATTATTACCAATCCAGTAGCGAATGAAATTTTATTTTTTTTTATTGCTAATAAAAAAATAAATAGATTAACTATGGCGCCTAAGCTAATTAAACCTCCAAGCTTTTCTTGATGATACATTTCCTTCCAACTATCTTCAACAGGTAAATCAGATAAAATTAATGTTAAAAATATTATCAATGAAGAAGTGGCTAAAGCCCCTGTTATAAAACCAATAAAAATTTCTTTTTTATCCAAAATCCCAAATATTTAATTCTTGAATTACATGATGAGCAGTAAAATCGTATTGAACTGGAACAATTGATACAAAATTTTTATTTAGTGCCCACTCATCTGTATCTTCACCTTTATCATCATTGATGAATTCACCTGTAAGCCAATAATATTCTTTACCCATAGGGTTTGTTCTCTTGTCAAACTTTTCTATCCAATGAGCTTTTGCTTGTCTACAAATTTTAACACCTTTTAAGCTTTCTGGAGAATTGACCTTAGGCATGTTTACGTTTAATACTACATTCTTTGGAATTCCATTTTTTAAAGCATTTTCAGTAATACTCTGTATTATTGGCTTTAGTGGTTCAAAGTTGGCTCCCAAACTATAATCTAATAATGAAAATCCTATAGCAGGAATTCCAGCTATTCCGGCTTCTAAAGCAGCACTCATGGTTCCAGAATAAATTACATTAATTGATGAATTTGATCCATGATTTATTCCCGAAACACAAATGTCTGGCTTTCTGTCTAATAATTCATTAACAGCAAGTTTTACGCAATCTGCAGGAGTTCCAGAGCAACTGTATTCTTTTTGAGGTCCGTTGTCTATCTTAATTTCAGAACAATGAAGAGTTGAGCTTATAGTTATTGCATGTCCCATTGCAGATTGAGGACTGTCTGGTGCTACAACAACAACTTCTCCAATTTGATTCATCACATTTATTAATGATCTAATACCAGGAGCAGTTATTCCGTCATCGTTTGTTATGAGTATTAGAGGTCTTTTTGACATTTATTTTATTTTGATGTAAAATTACTAAAATTTTAAGGTCTTAAATGATAGAATTATTTTAACAAAAACTTTTGTCTTAAGAAGCTATAAGATATACCATTTTAGCTACTTTTATAGTCTAATTTATAATCCTTACATGCGAATTTTTGATTTTGTATTTTCTTTTATTTTTATAATTAATATTTTATATGGATCCTCTCTTCCTAATTTTAATACTTCTGACAAAGACAAATTATTGATTGAGATAATATCCTATGTAATAGATAAAGGTCACTATAATCCTAAGGAAATGAATGACGATTTTTCTAAAAATGTTTTTAATTCATATTTGGAAACTCTAGACGGACAACATAGGTTTTTTTTAAAATCAGATATTAATAATTTCAGTAGGTATAAGACAGAAATTGATGATCAATTAAAGTCAGCTAAAATTGATTTTTTCAATCTAACGTATGATCAATCTGAAATTCGGATTGAGCAAGTGAGGGATTTCTATCCTAGTTTATTGGAAAAGCCTTTTGATTTTTCAGTAAAGGAGTCTACATCATTAAATTTTAAAGAAACCCCATATGCAAAGAATTTATCTGAATTAAAAGAAAGATGGAGAAAAAGGTTTAAACTTTCAACTCTTGATCGTTTTGTGACCAAAAAAGAACAGGAGTTATCAAAAAAAGATAAAGATTCATCTTATCTAATAAAGCCTGAGATCATTCTTGAGAAAGAAGCAAGACTTTTAACACTCCAAAATATAGATGATTACTTTGAAATGGTAGGTGAAGTAGTCCGTAAAGATTATTTTAGTCTATTCGTTAATTCTGTTGTTACAGAATTTGATCCTCATACATATTATTTTCCTCCTAAAGAAAAAGAATTATTTGATACAAATATGTCTGGTAAGTTTGAAGGTATTGGGGCACGCTTATCTAAAAGACAAGAAAAAGTGAAGATTGTTGAAGTTATATCAGGAGGACCTGTTTGGAAAAATGACTTATTACAAGCGGGTGATGAAATTTTAATGGTTGCTCAACCCAATGAAGAACCGATTGATATATCTGGAATGAGATTGGATGATTCCATAAAACTAATAAAAGGCCCGAAAGGAACAAATGTAATCTTAACTATAAAAAGAGTCAATGGAGTTGTTGAGGATGTAACTATTGAAAGAGATGTGGTTATTTTGGAAGAATCATATGCAAAAAGTGCAATAATAAATAAAGATCAAAAGAAATATGGGCTAATTGAATTGCCAAAATTTTATGTCGATTTTAAAGATTATGGAGAACGAAATGCCGCTACTGATGTAAAAAAAGTACTAGAACAATTTAAAAGTAGTTCTGTAGACGGAATAGTTATTGATTTAAGAAATAATGGAGGGGGATCCCTAAAAACAGTTGTAGACATGACTGGGTATTTTATTGAAAAGGGTCCAGTCGTTCAAGTTAAAAGTACTGGAGGAAGAAAAGAAGTTCTAGAAGATACTGACCCATCTTTAATATGGGATGGACCTTTAGTTGTTTTAGTTAATGAGTTTTCTGCCTCTGCCTCTGAAATTTTAGCTGCTGCTCTTCAAGACTATCGTAGAGCGATTATATTAGGAAGTAATCAAACCTATGGAAAGGGAACTGTTCAAAATGTGATTGATTTAAATAGAATAATTAGTGTAAATCAATATGGAGATTTAGGAGCTTTAAAAATGACAACAGATAAGTTTTATAGAATAAATGGGGGATCTACACAGCTTGAAGGTGTAAAAAGTGATATAGTTTTTCCAAGTAGATATAACTCTATTGAGATTGGAGAAAAAGATCAGTCAAATCCATTAGCTTGGGATAGAATAAGTCCGGCAAACTACTCATCTTGGAACAAAAACATTCAGTATAATTATATAATATCAAAAAGTAAAGATCGAATCAAGAATAATCCTTTGATTAAATTAATTCTGGAACAAGGAGAATGGATTAAGCTTAAACAAAATGACTTTAATTATGATTTAGACTATGAAAGCTATATTAGTGAAAGAGATAAAGACAAATCCTATTCTGATCGTTTTAAAGTTTTAGAAGACTTTAATTCTGGATTATCAATTAAATGGGTTCCAGATTCATTCGAATTAATTAGCTCTACAAAAGACCTGAAAGATAGACGTGATAGGTGGGTAAAGGGATTAAAAAAAGACATGTATATTGAAGAGGCGGTAAACATTTTAAATGATTTAAATCAAAACTTTAATGAAAAGATTTCTCTTAGTCAAAAAAAAGTAAAATTAAATGATTAGAAATTTTAATAATTTGATTTTACCAATCATTTAGCCTGTTTGAGTCAAAATTCAAATAAATAAAAATTAATAAACTAAAAGTTAAAAGACTTGAGCCTCCATAACTTATAAAAGGCAGGGGTATCCCGATACTAGGTAATAAGCCAAGTGACATTCCTATGTTTATTACAAAGTGTGTGAAAATCAAGGAAGAAATACCGTAAATAAAAGTTCTCCTAAATATATTTGTTTGTTTTTCTGCCTGATTAAGCATTCGAATAATTAGGACTACAAAAACAGTTATTAATCCAAAACTACCAAGAAAACCCCATTCTTCACCAACGGTACTAAAAATATAATCTGTTTGTTGTTCTGGAACAAAATTACCTTTTGTCTGTGTGCCTTGTAAAAATCCTTTTCCAGTTAATCCTCCCGAACCTATAGCTATTTTCGATTGATTGATATTGTACCCAAGTCCTTTTGTGTCTTCAATTATTCCAAGCATTATATTAAACCTATCACGATGACGCTGCTCAAATACTGAATTGAATATAAAATTTACTGAAAGTATAAACACTATAGAAGAAATTCCTATTAATATAGTTGGAAAAATTTTTGATTTAGGATTATTTTTTTTTAAGTAAAAAATAAAAAATAGACTAATTAATACAATAGAATAAATTATAAAATTTATTGGAGCTAAAAGAGTAACTAAAAATAAACCTATAGCCGAAAATGTCAGAATTAAATAATTGAAGGATAAGCCTTCTCTAAAAAAAATTAAAAAAAAAGAACAAAAAATGATGGCAGAACCTGGATCAGGTTGCATGATAATTAAAGATACTGGTAGTAAGATAATAAATACTCCCATGATTAAAGATTTTTTATTTTTAATATTTGTTTGAAAACCACTTAAGTGTTTTGCAATCATAAATGTAGTAGCGATTTTTGCAAATTCAGATGGTTGAACGCTAATTCCTCCCAAAAAATACCATGAGTTTGCACCATTAACGGTTTGGCCAAAAATAAAAAGTCCAATTAAAGACAAAAGACTTATCATATATATTATAAATGAAAATTGCTGAAAAAACCGAGTTCGAATTCCTAAAATAAAAATTCCAAAAGAGATACTTATTAAAAGAAATATAATTTGTTTGCCAATTAAACTATTTAAATTACTTGAGGTCTCATTATCATAGGTGGAAGAATAAATGTTAATAAGTCCAAAAATTACAAGTATTAAATAGCAAAAAATAATTATCCAATCAATACGATATATGAGTGTTTTATTCATTTATTCTGAATGGTTTTCCTGAAAGAGGCTTAAAATATTCATCATTAAGACCTCCATTTAACATTCGGTTCTCCAGCCACTTTTTTTTAATATTTTTATTTATATATTTTTCTATCATAAGACTAGCAATAGGTGCAGCCCATCTTGATCCCCAATATCCATTTTCTACGAAAACAGCTAAAGCAATTTTAGGATTATCTTTTGGAGCAAAAGCAATAAACATTGAATGATCTGTTAATTGTGTTTTCTTTCCATTCAATCTAATAAAATTCTCAATTGTTCCTGTTTTACCGCACACCTCAATTCCTTTAATTCTTGCAATTTTAGCAGTTCCATTTTGAATCACTTTTTCCATTCCATCAATTACTGGTTCAAAATAAATTGAATCTATTGTTGTTCTTTTTTTTTCAAATTTCTTAGTTTTCTTATCTCCATTTATTGATTTTATAAAGTGGGGAGTGATATAAAAACCTCGATTTGCTATAGCTGCTGTGAAATTTGCCATTTGAATAGGAGTAGTTAATATTTCACCTTGACCTATTGAATTAGAGATTATAGTTGGGGCTTTCCATCCTCCTTTTTTATACCATTTGTTATAATAGTTGGCATCTGGAATAAATCCTGGTTGACCCGTAGCCAGGTCATATCCTAAATATTTACCTAGACCAAAACTAGAAAGATGATTTTTCCAATTATTTAATCCATCACTTGGAGAGTCTTTTGAATTAATTATATTTTTATAGGTATTTGCAAAATAGGTATTACATGATTTATAGATTGCACTTGTAAGATTATTTTTTGTACCAATTTTACAGTGACATTCCATAAAAGCACCTCTAGCATAGAAATGACCTTTATTACAAGTGAATTTAGTCTCTTTATTTATAACTCCCTCCTGAAGAGCTATAAGAGCATTTAAAACCTTGAAAGGAGAGCCTGGAGAGTATTGAGCCTGTAAGCCTCTATCGAATAAAGGTTTTGAAATGGTGTCATTTGCAAGCTTTCTGTAGTTTGAAGATCTTTCTTTACCAACTAATAAATTTGGATCATAGCCAGGAGAAGAGATAAGTGCTAAAATCTCCCCTGTCTCAGGTTCAATTGCGACAATTCCACCTCTTTTATTTTTCAAAAGTGCTTCTCCGTATTTTTGAAGTTCAATATCTATGGTTAAATTAATATTATTTGCTGGAATTGGAGCTATATCAAACTTTCCATCTTCGTAAGGTCCTATAATTCGATTGTACCTATCCTTTTGATAAAAAGCCTTTCCTTTTTCACCTCTTAAAATTTTTTCATAATATTTTTCTATTCCCTGCCTTCCTAGAAGTTCTCCCGATTGATAATAAGAATCCATTAACATATCATTTTCATTCACTTCACTTATATAGCCAAGAATGTTTGATCCCACCTTGTAATAGTATTTTCTAATTGATTTTTTTTGTAAATAAAACCCAGGATATTTCCATAATTTTTCTTGAATAATAGCATGTGTTTCTTTTGAAATCTCACTAGAAATTATTGATGGAATTTTAATAGAATATCGTATTGCTTTTCTGATTTTTAAATTAAACCTCTCAATACTTAAATTTAATAAAGAACTTAACTCTAATGTGTCAAATTTTGTTGTGCTTTCAGGAATAACCATTAAATCATATCCAGGTTGATTAGCAACCAAAACTTTATTATTTCTATCGTAAACAAAGCCTCTTTCTGGAAAAACTGGACTCTCTAGCACAGCGTTATTTTCTGATAGTGATTTATAATTTGAACTAATTAACTGAAGTTCAATAAGTTTTGCAGTAAAAGCAAGTGCTATGATAAAAGTAAAAGTTTGTAAAAAGTAATTTCGTGTCATCTTTTAGAGATAAAACCTAGGGTAATTGCAATTAAAATTGAAGTTAATAGACCTGTTAGGATTGTATTTTTTAAAATATCAATGTATGCTGAAAAACTAAAGTAAGAAACTGAGAAATAAACTAGGTGATGAATAAAAATCATTAATCCTACAAATAAAATTCTGTTTGCAAGTCTAGTTCCACTTACCATTCCATTTGATATGTCAGCATTAACTCCAAATGAGAAGTTAATCAAAAAAGGTCTTATGTAACTTATTACAATACATGAAATTGTGTTTGAACCAGGATTCTGAGTTAGTAAATCTATAACTAGCCCTAAAGTGAAGCTTAATAAAATAAATTGTATTTGAGATCCGTCAAACTTATATATAAGAATAAATATTATATAGAATATAGGGTCTATAAATCCAAGAAAATTCCATGACTCAAAAACCAAAACCTGAAGTAATACTCCTAAAATAAAATATTTTACTAATTTTATATTTTCATGTAACATTATTCTAGACTTTTAATCTTTGCTTGATATTTATTTTTCAAAATAAATACATTTATTTCATTTCCTATTATATTATTCAATTCCACGTCAATTTCATAGTATCCTCTTCCTAGATCAATTTCATAATCACTAACAACTCCAATTAGAATACCATCGGGAAAATATGTTGACATACCTCCAGTGACAATAGAGTCTCCAATTTTCACATCATTAATCACTGGAATATCACTAAGTTTAACTTTATTAGTGTTTATACCATTCCAGTTTAATGATCCAAAAGCATTATTTTTTTTAAATTTCGCATTTATTTGTAAATCTCTATTTAAAATAGAAATAACACTAGAATAATTTTCAGAAACTTTATAAATTATTCCTATAATTCCTTTAGATGATATTACACCCATTTCTCTTGTTATACTGTCTTTTGTCCCTTTGTTAACTATTAAATAATTTCTAGATGATTTGATGCTATTTTTTATAACTTTTGCTTGAAACACATCAAAAGGAATATTTGATTTATTGAAAAGCTTATTTTCATTCTTATTAATTTCACGTTTAAGAAGCTTTTTATTTTCAATTAAAAGCTCATTATTTATTTTCTTTAGATTAAAGTATTCATTTACTGAATGTTTTATATTAAAGATTCCACCAGTAAGTCCAATTGCTATTTTATCAAATTTAGAATGATGATAAAAACTCCTATTACTAATGAACTTAAATGAAAAAAGCAATAGAGCTAAAAAAAGAATAAATACTTTGTTCTTTATAAGCGCATTGATAATTTGTTGCATTACATTATTTAATCAATACTGTTTTGTATATATCAAGATTTTTTAAAGCGATTCCAGTACCCCTAACCACAGCTTGTAGTGGATCTTCTGCAACGTATACAGGTAGGTCAGTTTTTCTAGACAATCTTTTATCTAAACCTCGAAGAAGTGCCCCTCCACCCGCAAGATAAATGCCCGTATTGTAAATGTCAGCTGCTAATTCTGGAGGAGTTTGAGCTAAAGCTTCCATAATAGCGTCTTCTATTCTAATTATTGATTTATCTAGGGCTTTTGATATTTCAGTGTAAGAAATCATTGATTGCTTAGGTTTTCCTGTTAAAAGGTCTCTTCCTTGAACTGACATTTCATCTGGAGGATTTTCAAGATCTTCTATTACAGCACCAATCATTATTTTAATTTTTTCTGCTGTACGTTCACCGACATAAAGATTATGTTTGCTTCTCATATAGTAAACAATATCATTTGTAAAAACATCTCCAGCAATTTTAATAGATTTATCACAAACTATTCCGGATAAAGCAATTACAGCAATTTCAGTAGTTCCTCCCCCAATATCAACAACCATATTCCCTTTGGGTTGCATAATATCAATCCCAATACCTATAGCAGCAGCCATTGGTTCGTGAATTAAATACACTTCTTTTCCATTAACTCTTTCTGCTGACTCTTTAACTGCTCTCATTTCAACTTCTGTTATTCCTGAAGGAATACAAATAACCATCCTCAAAGAAGGAGTTATAAAACGATTTTTTAAACTAGGAATACTTTTAATTAGTTGACTTATCATTTGCTCAGATGCATTAAAATCTGCAATAACCCCATCTTTTAGAGGCCTGATTGTTCTAATGTTTTCATGAGTTTTACCCTGCATCATGCTAGCTTCTTTTCCAATTGCAATAATTTTATTAGTTGTTCTGTCTATGGCTACAATCGATGGACTATCGACTACAACTTTATCATTATGAATAATAAGAGTATTGGCTGTGCCTAGATCAATTGCAATTTCTTCAGTAAAAAACCCCATAGATTAAATTAATTAGTTTAAAGGTATATAAATTAATGTTTAAAATGACGTACTCCTGTAAATACCATTGTCATATTATTTTCATTGCAATAATTAATTGATAATTCATCTTTTATTGATCCTCCTGGTTGAATTACTGAATCAATACCGGCATTATTTGCAATTTCAACACAATCAGGGAATGGAAAAAAAGCATCACTTGCCATTACTACTCCTGACAAATCAAATCCAAAATTAATAGCTTTATTTATTGCTTGTTTTAGAGCATCTATCCTAGATGTTTGTCCAGTTCCTGAGGAATATAATTGTTGATTTTTCACCAAAACAATAGTGTTAGACTTAGTATGTTTACATATTTTGGATGCAAAAATAAGATCTACTACTTTATTATCACTTGGTGAGGTGTTTGTAACACTTTTTAAAATTTGTTCACTATCAGTTTTTAGGTCTTTATCCTGAACCAGAAATCCATTTAAACATGTTCTAATACTAGATTCTGGCAAACAACTATATTTTTGAATTAAAATTATTCTATTTTTTTTGGTCTGAAGCGTCTCTAGTGCTTCTGAATTATAACTAGGAGCTATAATAACTTCAAAAAACAAATCATTCATTAATTTAGCTGTTTTGGCATCTATTTCCTTATTGCTAATTAAAACGCCTCCAAACGCAGAAACAGGATCCCCTGCTAAAGCATCTGAATAAGCATTAAACAAATCAAACCTTGTGGCTATACCACAAGCATTATTATGTTTTAGAATTGCAAAAGTCGGCAAACATTCTTTAAACTCATTCATTAGGTGAATCGCTGAATCAATATCAAGCAAATTATTATACGATATTTCCTTACCATTAATTTGTTCGATTAACTCATTTAGTTTACCATAAAAACTACCTTCCTGATGTGGATTCTCGCCATAGCGAAGCTTTTTATGACTATTCTCACTTATTTTTAAAACTTTTTCATCATTATTAAAGTATTTGAAAATACTTGTGTCATAGTCAGAAGATACGTTGAAAGCCATAGAAGCAAAATACTTTCTTTCATCCAATGAAGTATAACAGTTACTTTCATTTAATATTTTGAGAAAGCTTCCATAACTAGACTTATTAGATACACAAAAAACATTTTTGAAATTCTTAGCTGCCGCTCTTATTAAAGCGACCCCTCCAATATCAATTTTTTCGATTATTTCATCTTGATTTGCTCCAGAATTAACTGTTTCTTGGAAAGGATAAAGATCTACAATTACTAAATCAATCTGTGGAACATTAAATTTTTTTAATTCCTCAATATCAGAATTACTATCTTGTCTATTCAAAATACCACCAAATATTTTGGGATGTAAAGTTTTGACTCTTCCTCCCAAAATAGATGGGTAACTTGTTATGTCCTCAACAGGGATTACAGGATGTCCAAGTGAACGAATATATTTTTCAGTTCCTCCAGTCGAATATATCTTAACATCACTTTTAATTAGATTTTCTAATATAGGTTCTAACCCTTTTTTGTCATAGACTGATATTAAGGCAGAAGATATTTTAATTGAATTCATACATTGTAATTTTACTTTTTTTCATTTTTACTGAGATTAATTCACACACTGATTCTAATAATTTAACATCTCTTTCGCTAAAAGAGTTGAGTGAATTTGAATCAACATCAATTTGCCCAATATTACTTCCTTTTAAAAATATTGGCACTACAACTTCAGACTTAACATTAATATTACATGAAATATAGTTTTGTTGATCGCATACATTAGGAACAATAAAATTTTTGTTTGAAACTGCAACTTGACCACAGATACCTTTTCCAAAAGGAATTTTTATATGATCTGTAGGATTTCCTGCGTAAGATTCAAGAATAAGGACTTTTTCTTTATGATTAGCAAAATAAAACCCAACCCAATCATAGGAAGGTGACTCTGATTTAAGGAGTTTACAGATTTTAAATAAAGAATCTTTAAAAGTGATCGAATCTTTATTTAAGATGGTTTTAACTCTAGTTAATATGTCTGAAAAGGCAATCAATTTTTTTTTAGCTAAAATATCAAATATATTAAGGCTATTATCTCTTTTTTTTAACAAAAAATACAATAATTAAATTAATTTTATGATATGATTAAAACTATATCAATTTCTGGAATGACATGTATAAATTGTGAGAAATCAATTCATGAAAAAATAACATCATTAGCCGGAGTAAATAAGGTTGTAGTTAGTTTGAAAAATCAAAATGCAATTATAAACTCAAAAAATATTATAAATAACGAAAACATTCAAGAGGCAATAGGAGCTAAATACTCAATTAGTGATTTGGAACAGAGTAAGAAAGAAAGTAAAATTTGGCAACTAAAGCCATTATTATTAATATTTGCATATTTATTTTTTGGAACCTATTATCTAAATAAAAATGATTTTAGCCTCGAGAAAGTTATGGTTGATTTTATGGGTTTATTTTTCTTGATTTTCAGTTTTTTCAAATTTTTAGATTATTCTACTTTTCCTTTGAGTTTTTCAAAATATGATCCATTAGCAAAAAAATCAATTATATATGCTAGATTATATCCTTTTTTAGAGTTGTTTTTGGGTGTTTGTTTTTTATTTAACTGGAAAATTCAAATAGCTTCTATAGTAACTCTATGCATTCTAAGTATTACGACTTTCGGTGTAATAAAAATACTTTTTAATAAAAGTGAAATTGAATGTGCTTGTTTAGGGACATCAATGAACTTACCAATGACTGAAGCTACTCTTGTTGAAAATTTAATTATGATTTCTATGGCAATTAGTCTTTTAATTTAATTAGTGTATTTTTGTTACATGAATTTCTTTAAAAATTCTTCCCACTTAATAGTTTCATTGTTATTGATTTTTAATCAGTTAGGTTTTGATTTCAATCTACATTATTGTGGTGATAGCTTTTCCTCAATTTCTTTTCTTAATCAATCTAAAAATTGTGGAATGCATCAAGAGGAAGTCGATAAATCAAACAATGACATCTTCTCGGACATTTCAAAATCGTGTTGTAGCGATAGTCAATTAAATACAGATTTAATTGATGTTCAAGTTGAGTCAGTTTTTAAAATAAACAAACAAGAATTGTCAAATTCAAGCTTTATACATCAAAACCTGAATGAAGCTAAATTATTTCCAACATGGAAATTTTTATTTGAGAAACCACCCCCAATAAATAAAAATAAAAAGTATTTATTATTTGTTCAGTTAATATATTATGCTTAGTTAAGTTGAGTTGAAATTTGAAACTAATTTTTAACCTAACCCAACTTAATTTAAATGAATATTAAATATTATATTTTTATTTTTCTTTTTTGCACAAATATTTTGAAGTCTCAAGAGACTCTTAAAGGAAAAGTAGTTTACAAACAAGAGAGAGAAACATTAGCTCTAGAAGGAGCAAATGTATATTGGCTAGACACTAATCAAGGTACTACCACAGATGAATTAGGTGATTTTAATTTAAAATTATCTAAAAAATCTGATAGACTTGTAATTAGCTACTTAGGGTTCCACCCTGACACCTTAAAAGTAGTATCCAATAAAAAAATTATTCACTTTTTAAAGGAAGATTTGAGTACAAACCTTGACGAAGTATCTTTGATTGAAAGAAAAAAAACCTCAAAACTTTCCTTTACTAAAACTCAAAACACAATTCTTGTAGATGCAAATGAACTTCTCAAGGCTGCGTGTTGTAACCTTTCTGAGAGTTTTGAAACCAATCCTTCAATTGATGTAAATTTTTCAGATGCTCTAACAGGAACTAAACAAATTAACATGCTTGGTCTTAAAAGCCCTTATATTCTTATCTCAGAGGAAAATATTCCAATGGTCAGAGGGGCTTCACAGGCATATGGATTAACATTCACACCAGGCACGTGGGTTGAGAGTATACAAATTTCAAAAGGAACAGGTAGTGTTGTTAACGGGTTCGAGAGTATTGCAGGACAAATTAACACCGAATTAAAAAAACCATTTACAGATAATCCATTTTTTTTAAACCTATTTGGATCAAAAAACGGAAGGTTAGAGTTAAACACTCATCTTAACAAAAAGATTACAGATAAGTGGAGTACAGGTTTATTCATTCATTTAAACCAAAGAAATCAAAAGATTGATAAAAACTCTGATAATTTCTTAGATGTGCCTTTATCAAATCAGGTGAATATTCTAAACCGTTTTCAGTATATGGATCCTTTAAAAGGATGGGTGGTTTTTTATAATTTGCGATTTCTAAATGATCAAAAACAAACTGGACAAATTTTATTTAGCCCTGATACTGATAAAAACTCAAGTATAATATGGGGAAGTGAAATCGAAACAAAACGATTTGACACGGCGTTAAAAGTCGGATATGTTTATCCAGAATATCCATACAAGAGTTTTGGTCTCCAAACCGCATATAGTAATCATGATCAAAAAGCTTATTATGGTTTAAGAAATTATGATATTTTTCATGAAAGTTTCTACAGCAACTTGTTGTATAATTCCATATTAAATAACACAAATAATAAATTTAAGTCTGGATTGAATTTTTCATTAGATAGATATGTAGAAAATATCGATAGTAAAGACTTCTCAAGAACAGATAAAAATTTAGGTGCTTTTTTTGAATGGAGTCATGATGATTTAGAAAAGTTAAGCTGGACAGCTGGCATACGAGTTGATTTTAACAATAATATAGGAACTTTTGTTACGCCAAGACTTCATTTTAGATATGCTTTTAATACAACAACTATTATTAGACTTTCCTCTGGAACTGGAAGAAAAGCTGCAAACATTTTTGCTGAGAATCAGCCTATTTTTGGCTCAAACAGAAGAATATATATTGATAAAGGAACTAATCCATTTTATGGATTATCACCAGAAAGGGCATGGAATTTTGGAGTAAGCATAAGTAAAAGTTTACAATTACTTAATAAAAATACAAATCTCGTTTTTGATTATTACAACACTCGATTTAGTAACCAAGTTATTGTTGATCTTGAAAAGGAAGGGAGAGTTTCATTTTATAATTTAAACGGAAACAGTTCAGCCAAAAGCCTTCAAGTAACATTTGACATTGACTTGACAACACAATTACAATTTAAATCAGCTTATAAAAATGATAATGTTTCTATAGATTATAGGAGTGGAACAAAACAAAAACAATTAGTACCAAAGAATAGAGTTTTTGCCAATTTAAGTTGGAAATCTATTAAAAATACCAAGGATAAACAATGGCTATATGATGTTACACTTCATCACCTGGGAAATCAAAGGTTAGTTGAAAACAGTACACTACCTAACACGACTCAAAGTCCATCATATTCTATTTTAAATATGCAACTAACCAGAGTGTTTTCAAATTTTTCAGAAATTTATATGGGAATAGAAAATTTTGGAAATTACACCCAAATAAACCCGATAATATCTAGTGAACAACCATTTAATGCTAACTTTGATTCCTCCCAAGTTTGGGCTCCTGTTTTTGGAAGAATGATTTATGGAGGATTTCGTTATAAACTTTAAAACTTTTTAATAAAATGAAAAAATATATTTACATAGTCTTTTTAGTAATCGTTTCAATATCAAATGCCCAAAAGAATTCTAAAAATGAAAAAACTACTTTTAGGGTTTCTGGTAATTGTGAAATGTGTAAAATGAGAATTGAAAAAGCTACTCTTTCTGTTAGCGGCGTTAAGTTTGCTAAATGGAGTATACCGGAGAATCAACTTACTTTGGTTTATAACTCAAATAGGGTAAAATTATTAGAAATTCATAATTCAATTGCGCTCAGTGGTCATGATACTTCTGTTAAAGATGCCCCTACAGACACTTACAATGATCTGCCAATATGCTGTTTATATGTTAGAGAAGAAAAAAGTAAAGCCCCATTTAAATAAAATGAGGCTTTGTTAAGTTAATCTGATAATTAAATTTACATCATTCCCGGCATTCCTCCGCCCATTGGAGGCATACCAGCTCCTCCAGCAGGAGAATCCTCTTTAATATCAACCAAAGCGCATTCGGTTGTCAGAATCATTCCAGCGACACTAGCTGCGTTTTCAAGCGCAACTCTTGTAACCTTTTTTGGGTCAATTATTCCTTCTTTAAGCATGTCAACAAAAGTTCCGCTTTTTGCATTATATCCAAAATTTGGTTCACCTTCTAAAACTTTAGAAATCACAACTGATCCTTCTCCTCCTGAATTCTCTACTATTGTTCTTAAAGGAGATTCTATTGCTTTATAAACAATTTGAATTCCAGTAGCTTCATCAGCGTTGTCTGACTTTAACTTATCTAACGTTTTCTTTGTGTTTAATAAAGCAACTCCCCCTCCTGCAACAATTCCTTCTTCAACAGCAGCTCGAGTTGCATGGAGAGCATCATCTACACGATCTTTCTTCTCTTTCATCTCTACCTCAGATGGAGCTCCAACATAAAGAACAGCAACACCTCCTGAAAGTTTAGCTAGTCGTTCTTGAAGTTTTTCTTTATCATAATCTGAAGTTGAAGATTCAATTTGAGCTTTTATTTGGTTTACTCTATCTTTAATAGCTTTACCATCTCCAGCTCCATTAACAACTGTTGTGTTGTCTTTGTCAATGGTTACTTTTTCTGCAGTTCCTAACATTTCGATAGTAGTAGTTTCAAGAGTAAAACCTCTTTCTTCAGAAATCACTGTTCCTCCAGTTAAAATAGCAAGATCTTCAAGCATTGCTTTACGTCTATCACCAAAACCAGGTGCTTTTACTGCAGCAATTTTGAGAGATCCTCTAAGCTTATTTACTACCAATGTAGCCAATGCTTCTCCATCAACATCTTCAGCGATAACTAATAAAGGCTTACCAGTCTGTGCTACAGGTTCTAGAACTGGAAGAAGATCTTTCATTGAAGAAATTTTCTTATCATACAATAATATGTATGGTGTCTCTAAATCGGTTAACATTTTCTCTGAGTCAGTTACAAAATAAGGAGAAAGGTAACCTCTGTCAAATTGCATTCCTTCTACAATGTCAACGTAAGTTTCGGTTCCTTTTGCTTCTTCTACGGTAATTACACCTTCTTTGCCTACTTTTTCAAACGCTTCAGTGATTAAGCTTCCAATATTTTCGTCATTATTAGCTGAAATACTTGCAACTTGTTTTATTTTTTCTGAGGAATTTCCAACTTCAACAGATTGTTTCTCGAGATTAGAGACAATTGCAGCTACGGATTTATCTATACCTTTTTTAAGGTCTAATGGATTTGCTCCAGCAGCAACATTTTTTAAACCTTCTTTTACAATAGCCTGAGCTAAAATAGTAGCTGTAGTTGTTCCGTCACCCGCTAAATCATTAGTTTTAGAGGCAACTTCTTTTACCATCTGAGCTCCCATGTTTTCAAGAGGATCTTCTAGTTCAATTTCTTTAGCAACAGTAACACCATCTTTAGTTACTTGTGGAGATCCAAAAGCCTTTCCAATTATTACATTTCGTCCTTTTGGACCTAAAGTAACTTTAACTGCATTAGCTAGAGCATCAACTCCTCTTTTGACACCGTCTCTTGCGTCTATATCAAATATTATTTTTTTTGCCATGATTTATTTATAAGTTTAAACAATTGCCATTAGGTCACTTTCCTTCATCATAAGGTAGTCAGTTCCTTCATGGTTTAATTCAGTTCCAGAATATTTACCGTATAATACTTGATCACCAATTTTTACAGTTATTGGGTTTTCAGATGTACCAGGTCCAACGGCTATTACAGTTCCTTTTTGTGGTTTTTCTTTTGCGCTGTCAGGAATATAAATACCTGAAGCTGTTTTTGTTTCTGCATCTAGAGCCTTAATAAGAACTCTATCAGCTAGTGGTTTAATATTGATTTTACTCATAATTAAAAATTTATTAATTAAAAATTATTATTTTCATAAACTATGCCAAATAAAAAAAAAAAGATAATTGACAAAATAAATGTCAGACTGTCATGATTAGATTCTTGAAATTAATGTAATATTTAATCTTTTACCTCTGGTATTGTGCTGCTTGGAATAACTTCCTCAGGAATAACTTCTTCTATATTATCTCCCTGAATTAATTTTGAATCCGAAGCTGTATTTCCTCTTTCTAAAGCAACATTAGATAATAAAATCAATATTAAGAGTACGGCTCCTAAAATCCAAGTACTACGATCTAAAAAATCAGTTGTTTTTTGAACTCCTCCCATTTGTTGAACTCCACCACCACCAAATGAAGAAGACAAACCACCTCCTTTTGGATTCTGGACCATAACAACAAGGATTAATAAAAAACAGAAAAATATAATTAAGGCAATAAAAACGTAAAAAGTATTCATTATTTATTGATTTTATTTATTAGTTTTTTGATTTCATTTATTTGGATTGCAAATAAAGCATTTTTTTCTGGATATTTCAAACTTAATATTTTGTATGCTTGATAAGCTTTATCATATTTTTCTTGCTTAATAAATATCTTTGCTAGTGTTTCTGTCATAAGTTCTTCATTAGAAAAATCACTTTTAGAACTTAAGTCAATCATTGAATTAGAGTTAATGTTTTTGGACTGAGACACCTTCGGATCTTTTTTTAAGAAAGAATTAATTATTTTCCAATTATCATTATTGTCACTATCTGTGAAATCAATATTATTCAAGGACTTATTATTTGATATTGAAATCCATTCAGTAAAGCTTAATTTTTTTGATCTAAAACTAGAGAGTTTTTCCTTTTCTTTTTCATTCTCTTTTAGTATTGACTTGTTTTTTGACTTAACTTTAAAAGTGTTTTTCTCTATCTTGGTTTTGAATTCATTAGATCTAATTTCATACTTTTCATTTATCCAATTCATTAATAAACTTCTGTCGTATGTGATTGTAGCAGTTTTCTCTAAAACAGAATTAAAATTTATTTTTTCTTGATTTCGTAAAGACTTCACGTATAAGAAATGGGCAGTTTGAAAGTAAGGATATATTTTTGTTATTGTTTCTAACTCATTAGATGACTTTGAAGAACTTGGATTAAAATTTCTTAGTAAAGTTGTAAATTCTTTATTATTCATATTCTTACCACTTTGCTAGTGTTTCATTAAAAATATTTTGAGTTATTCTCTCAAATATTTCGTCAAGAGCTATATCTCTTACATCATAAACTTGCTGATTAGCTGAAAAGTCATAGAAATGAGAAAATCTTTTTTCAAAATCATCATCTTTATTTTTTTTATTGAAGTATCTAAGATTTATTTCCATTGTTAGTCTGTTTTGTGCAGCTTTTATCTGAGAAGTAGCTGACATTGGCGTTACACTGAATTCTACTATTTCCCCTTCGTATAAAAGGTCTCCTCCTTTATTAACTATGGATAAATTAGTTTGATTTAAAAAAAGATCTTGAAGTGCTATTGTAAATTCTTGATCTAATCCAGGTTCAACGATAGACCCAGGACGATTACCAGCTAAGTTTTCAAAAAAATTAACTTGAAATGTTTTAGTTCCAGCTGGAATTGAAGCACCAGTAAATGAATAAAATTTACATCCATTTAAGATAGAAAAAATCAATAATATTAAAAAAAAGTATAAATTATTCTTCCAATTCATTAAGATTGTGTTGTTTTATTTTTCTGTATAAAGTTCGTTCAGAAATACCAAGCTCTTTTGCAGCATTTTTTCGTTTTCCTTTACTTCGAATTAAAGCTTTTTTAATCATCTCTATTTCTCTTTCAAGTAAAGATAGAGGTTCCTCCTCAATAACCGTTTCAGCATAATCGTATTTTAGTTCGTTCACAGAGTTTTTTTCAATATTGTTTGAGTCCTCAAGATTAACTGAATGATTTTCAATAGTTTTTAAATCTGATTTGTCATCTTCGTTTTGATATATTTTTTGAATTAAATTATGATTTTTTTCTTGAGTCTCTGAAGAATTTCCACTTTGCATTAGTTCTAATGTCAGTTTTTTCAAATCATTTAAGTCTCCCTTCATGTCAAATAAAACTTTGTATAAAATCTCTCTTTCAGATGAAAAATCTGAATTTGATTTTTTTCTTTCAATTAAAGCAGGTAGTCGATTTAGGCTTTTTGGTAAATAATTATTTAAAGTACTTGATGACAGAAGACGATCTTTCTCTAAAACAGAAAGTTGTTCAGCAACATTTCTTAGTTGTCGAATATTTCCATTCCAATAATAATTTTGTAATATTTTTTGTGCACCCTCATCTAGTCTTAGTGTCGGCATTTTATATTTTTGAGCAAAGTCTGCCGCAAATTTCCTAAACAATAAAGGGATATCTTCTTTTCTTTCCCGAAGAGGAGGTAAGTTAATTTCAACAGTACTAAGCCGGTAATACAAGTCTTCTCTAAATTTCTCTTTTGCAATAGCTTCATCCATTTTTAAATTTGTCGCAGCCACTATCCTTACGTTTGTTTTTTGGACCCTAGAAGAACCTACTTTAATAAATTCACCATTTTCTAACACCCTTAAAAGTCTAACTTGAGTTTGTAGGGGTAATTCTCCTATTTCATCTAAAAAAATTGTCCCTCCATCTGCAACTTCAAAGTATCCACTTCGATTAGATGTGGCGCCTGTAAAAGCTCCTTTTTCGTGACCAAAAAGCTCACTATCTATTGTTCCGTCTGGAATTGCTCCACAATTTACAGCTATATATTTAAAGTGCTTTCTTGGCGAATTTTGATGAATTATTTTCGGAATACTTTCTTTTCCAACTCCACTTTCTCCGGTCACTAAAACTGAGATGTCAGTAGCTGAAACCCTTAATGCCTTTTCTAGAGATCTATTTAATCCTTCATTATTTCCAATAATTCCAAACCGTTGCTTAATTGATTGTAAAATTTCCATATACTATATTGCTTTTGAATAATCAACAGCATAGCCTTTAAGGGTTGCTGAAGTTACGCTTTCAATTTTAACATCAACAAAATCTCCAATGTTGTAATTTTCCTTGGGAAAAACAACTACCGTGTTTTGGGTTGTTCTTCCACTCCATTTTAAATTACTTTTTTTAGATTCTTTTTCAATGAGAACACATAAAGCTTTATTGACATATTGCTGTGTTCTGAATTTACTATGTTTTAGTTGAAGAGATATTATTTCTTGAAGTCGTCTTTTTTTTATTTTCTCAGGTATATCGTTTATTGTTTTTCTGGCAGCTAAAGTTCCGGGACGTTCTGAATATGAAAACATAAAGCCAAAATCATATTTCACATAATCCATTAGAGATAGGGTGTCAGTATGATCTTTTTCTGTTTCTGTTGGAAAACCAGCAATCATATCCTGAGAAATGCCACAATTAGGGATTATTTCACGAATATTATCTATAAGGTTAAAATATTGTTCTCTAGTATGTAAGCGATTCATTTTCTTTAGAATAGTATTACTTCCTGACTGAACTGGAAGATGAATATGTTTACATATATTATTATGCTTAGCCATTATATGAAGAACATCAACGGACATGTCTTGTGGATTTGATGTTGAAAAACGAATTCTAACTTTTGGATAATTTTCAGCTACTAAATTTAATAATTTCGCAAAATTGATAGAGGTTTTTTGCTGTAATTCACTTGATTTTAAAAAATCTTTTTTCATTCCACCACCATACCATAAATAACTATCCACGTTTTGACCTAAGAGTGTTATTTCTTTATAATTTTTAATTACTAAATCATCTATTTCTTCAAGAATACTTTTTGGGTCTCTACTTCTCTCGCGTCCCCGGGTAAATGGAACTACACAAAAAGTACACATGTTGTCACAGCCTCTTGTTATTGAAACAAAGGCAGAAACTCCATTTGAGCTTAGACGAACAGGTGAAATGTCACCATAAGTTTCGTCTTTTGAAAGAATTATGTTAATTGCTTTTTTTTCATCAGCTACTTCTTCTAATAGATTTGGAATATCTTTGTATGCGTCAGGACCTACAACCATATCTACTATTTTCTCCTCCTCTAAAAACTTGTGCTTAAGTCTTTCAGCCATGCAGCCTAAAACACCAACTTTTAAGCTTTTATTATTTTTTTTTATTGATTGAAAAAATTCCAATCGTTTTCTAACCGTCAATTCAGCTTTTTCTCTAATTGAACATGTGTTTACGAGTATAAGGTCAGCATCATTAATCAAATTAGTTATAGAATAGCCTTCATTTTGTAAAATTGAGGCAACAATTTCACTGTCAGAAAAGTTCATCTGACATCCGTAGCTTTCTATATATACCTTTTTATTATGTGTATTTTTACCCTCAACTACTTGACTACCAATGGTTTCACCGTTATATTGGTTAGGATTTTTGTGGGTATAACTTTGGGTATAACTTGTTGATGTAAGTGCTTTTGGATTCTTTAATGAATTGTTCTTCAACTTATTATGTGTTTTCGTATGACTCATTTAGGTATAACCTTTTTTATATTTTTTTTATTAAAATTAGTTATACCCATACTTGGGTATAAACAAAAATAACATGCAATTTGGGTTACAAAGATAGTTAATTCCAGACAATGTGTCATGTTATTTCAACCAAAAAAGGAGAGTGATGAGCCGTCAAATGTCAACACAACCCCATAGTCTTAACGCTACAGATTTTTTAATCAATTAGAATGATTACTTTAGCCTCATGGCAAAGATTGAAGAGGAGCTAAGTATTTATAAGAAGGCACTCCGTTGGATAGCGACAGATATAGCCCAATATCACAAGATCAAGGCTAAAAGTAGAAGATCATCCAATAGAGGTGCTTTGGTAATAATTGTAGTATTGTTTGTAATTACTATTGTAGCTAGATTAATGACTTACTATCTTAGAGCGGAGCGTCTAGGGCATGA